>DASRYD010000392.1:0-2858 GCA_035653955.1 Pseudoxanthomonas sp. | reverse complement strand
CCTGGGGCTGAGCCTGGTGCGCGCCATCGCTCAGCGCCATGGCGGCGGCATCGTCCTGGGCGACGGCTGGCCGGGGCTGGTCGTGCGGATCGTCCTGCCTCGCGCCGACGACAGATGATGCGTTGCGTCATCGGGGCGGGGCGGCTAGATTGCCCTTCCCCCACCGGCGCCGACGGAGGCCGCCGTGCTGTTGATGATCGACAACTACGACTCCTTCACCTACAACCTCGTGCAGTACCTGCAGGCGCTGGGGGCGGAAGTGCGGGTGGAGCGCAACGATGCGCTGAGCGTGGACGAGATCGAGAAACTGGATCCGGAGCGCATCGTGGTGTCGCCGGGTCCGTGCACGCCGAACGAAGCCGGGGTGTCGCTGCAGGTGATCGAACGGCTCGGCCGCACCACGCCGATCCTCGGCGTCTGCCTCGGCCACCAGAGCATCGGCCAGGCTTACGGCGGCAAGGTGATCCGCGCCGGGCGGATCATGCACGGCAAGACCTCGCACATCCGCCACCAAGGCCATGGCGTGTTCGCCGGCCTGCCCGATGGGTACGAGGCCACCCGCTACCATTCGCTGGTGGTGGAGAAGTCGTCGCTGCCGGCCGAGCTGGAAGTCACCGCCTGGACCGAGAACGACGACGGCAGCTTCGAGGAAATCATGGGCCTGCGCCACCGCGAGTTCCCGGTGGAGGGCGTGCAGTTCCATCCCGAATCGATCCTGACCGAACACGGCCACGCGCTGTTGAAGAACTTCCTGGAACGCTGAGATGCCGGCTTCCGCAAGGCTCTTCGTGGTGATGATCGGCGGCACCCACCCCAAGGCGCGGATCGAACTGCACGACGTGGCTTTCGCCGTGGGCGACAGCCTGCAGGCGACCTATCCGCAACTGCGTGCGCAGTGGTTCGGCGAGCCGCGCGGCCTGCATGTCGATTCGTGGATGGAGGTGGACGGCGTCGAAGGCTGGCAGGTGCGTTTCTCCGATGCGCCTGCGCCGGCCGGCTCGCCACGGTTGTTCTTCGTCAACCTCGGCGGTTACGAAGAAGGCGTGTTCGGCGAAGCGCACAAATACGTGCTGGTCGTCGCCCGGGACGCGGGCGAGGCCAAAGCGAAGGGCAAGGCGCAGGCCGACGCCCGCTGGCTGCTGCCGCACAAGGACGCGCTGTACGATGTCGACGCGTGCATCCCGATCGATGCCGTCGCCGGCCGCCACGTCGCGCTGGTCGAAGGCCGGCATGGCGGCATCGCCTGCGGCAGCGATTACCTTGTCATTTCCTGATCCATCCACAATCATGTCGATCACTCCGCAAGAAGCCCTGCAGCGCACCATCGAGCATCGCGAGATCTTCCACGACGAGATGGTCGACCTGACGCGCCAGATCATGCGCGGCGACGTGTCGCCGACGATGACCGCGGCCATCCTGACCGGCCTGCGGGTCAAGAAGGAAACCATCGGCGAAATCGCCGGCGCGGCCCTGGTGATGCGCGAGTTCTCGCGCACGGTCGACGTGGCCGGGCGCGAGAACCTGGTCGATATCGTCGGCACCGGCGGCGACGGTTCGCATACCTTCAACATCTCGACCTGTTCGATGTTCGTGGTCGCCGCGACGGGCGCCAAGGTGGCCAAGCACGGCAACCGCAGCGTGTCGTCCAGCTCCGGCAGCGCCGACGTGCTGGAGGCGCTGGGCGCGGCGATCGAGCTGCAGCCGCAGCAGGTGGCGCAATCGATCGCGCAGACCGGCATCGGCTTCATGTTCGCCCCGGTGCACCATCCTGCGATGAAGGTGGTGGCACCGGTGCGCCGCGAAATGGGCGTGCGCACCATCTTCAACATCCTCGGCCCGCTGACCAATCCGGCCGGTGCGCCCAACATCCTGATGGGCGTGTTCCACCCCGACCTGGTCGGCATCCAGGCGCGCGCGCTGCAGGAACTGGGCGCGCAGCGCGCACTGGTGGTGTGGGGTCGCGATGGCATGGACGAACTGTCGCTGGGCGCGGCCTCGCTGGTCGGCGAACTGCGCGACGGCAAGGTGCGCGAATACGAACTGCACCCGGAGGATTTCGGCATCGCCATGTCGGCCAGCCGCAACCTGCGGGTCGGCGATGCAGAGGAATCGAAGGCGATGCTGCTGGGCGTACTGGACAACCGGCCTGGCCCGGCGCGCGAGATCGTCGCGCTCAACGCCGGCGCAGCGCTGTACGTGGCCGGCGTGGCCGACAGCATCAAGGACGGCATCGAGCGCGCCCGCGATGCGATTTCGCGCGGACATGCGATGGACAAGCTGCAGGAGTTCGTCGCCGCCACGCAGGCGCTGGCCCGGCAGGGCGGGGCGGGCTGAATGTCCGCCAACGGATTCGCCAAGCTGCCGCAGCCGCCGTACTACGCGGTGATCTTCTCCTCGCGCCGCAGCGATCGCGACGAGTCCGGTTACGCGGCGATGGCCCGGCGGATGGCCGAACTGGTGGCATCGCAGCCGGGGTTCCTCGGCGCGGAGTCGACCCGGGGCGCGGACGGCTTCGGCATCACCGTGGCCTATTTCGACAGCGAGGACGCGATCCGCGGCTGGCGGCGGAACGCCGAGCACAGCGCAGCGCGCGCCCAGGGCCGCAGCGACTGGTACGAACATTTCGAAGTGCGCGTGGCCCGGGTCGAACGCGCCTACGGCTGGGACAGCGACGGCGCGTCGACCGGCGAATGATGCGAAAATCGCCGCCCCCGCACGGGCGGGGACCGATCACGGAAACCGAATGAGCGACATCCTCGACACCATCCTCGCGCGCAAGGCCGAGGAAATCGCCGCACGCAGCGCACAGGCGCCGCTGGCCGAAGTGCAAGCGCGCGCGCGCGACGCATCGCCGGTAC
>DASRYD010000391.1:0-2917 GCA_035653955.1 Pseudoxanthomonas sp. | reverse complement strand
AGGCCTACCGCGACGGCGGCGCGCTGCTCGACCCGATGTGCGGAAGCGGCACCTTGCTGATCGAAGGCGCGCTGATCGCCGCCGACGTCGCGCCTGGCCTGCAGCGATACGGGAATGCTTTGCCGACGCGCTGGCTCGGGTTCGACACGAAAACCTGGCGCGAACTGTTCGCCGATGCGGTCGTGCGCGAGCAGGCCGGGCGCGCGGCGCTGAAGCCGGTGTTCTTCGGCGGCGACCTGGATCCGCGGGCGATCCGCGGGGCGAAGGAAAACGCGGTGCTCGCCGGCCTGGCAGGCCTGATCGAATTCGAAGTGGGCGATGCGGCGCAGTTGCAGGCGCCGGCGTTCGAGCGCGGCCTGGTCGTGTGCAATCCGCCCTACGACGAACGTCTGGCCGCCGACGCCGGCCTCTACCGCATGCTCGGCGATGCGCTGAAGCGCACCGTGCCGCAATGGCGCGCCAGCCTGCTGTGCGGCAACCAGGAACTGGCCTTCGCCACCGGCCTGCGCGCGGCGAAGAAATACCAGATGTTCAACGGCGCGATCGAATGCGCGCTGATCGTCTGCGATCCGATCTTCGCGACGAAGCCCGAATCGGACCCGCGTCCGCTGTCGGAAGGCGCGCAGATGGTCGCCAACCGCCTGCGCAAGAACCTGAAGAAGCTGAAGTCGTGGCGCGAGCGCGAAGCCGTGACCTGCTACCGCGCCTACGATGCCGACCTGCCCGAATACGCCGCGGCCATCGATGTCTACACCGAAGACGGCGGCGAGGGCCGCACCTTCCTGCACGTGCAGGAATACGCCGCGCCGGCGAGCATTCCCGAGACCGACGTGCGGCGCCGTTTCGGCGAACTGCTGGCCGCGGCGCGCGAGACGTTCGCGGTGCCGCCGGAGCGGGTCGCGGTGAAATCGCGCGAGCGCGGCAAGGGGGGCAGCAAGTACGGGCGCTTCGACCAGCGCGAGGAATCCATCGTCGTCCGCGAGAACGCCGCGCGGCTGAAGGTCAATCTGTTCGACTACCTCGACACCGGCCTGTTCCTCGACCATCGCCCGCTGCGTGCGCGCATGGCGAAGGAGGCGAAGGGCAAACGCTTCCTCAACCTGTTCTGCTACACCGGCGTGGCCAGCGTGCAGGCGGCGGTGGCCGGCGCGGCGGCCACGACCTCGGTCGACCTGTCGGCGACCTACCTGCAATGGTGCGCCGACAACCTGCAGCTCAATGGGCTGGGTGGAGCAGCGCACCAACTGGTGCAGGCCGATGCGGTCGGTTGGCTGGAGGCCGACCGCGGAGAGTACGATCTGGTCTTCATCGATCCGCCGACCTTCTCCAATTCGGCGCGTGCCGACGATTTCGACGTGCAAAAGGAACATGTGCGCCTGCTGCGCGCGGCCGTGGCGCGGCTGGCTCCGGGCGGCACGGTGTACTTCAGCAACAACTTCCGCCGTTTCCGTTTCGATAACGAGGCGGTTGCTACCTTCGCCGGATTCGAGGAGATTAGCCGCATGACCCTGCCCCCGGACTTCGAGCGCAACCCGCGCATCCACCGCTGCTGGCGCCTGCGCCGGCAGGGCGAGGGCGCATGAGTTCGGGCCCGGTCGCCTGCAGGGAGCGCAAGCGTTCGCGCTGGACCTTCTTCCGGCAATGGCTGCTGCACCCGCGCAGCGTCGCTTCGGTGACGCCATCCAGCCCGGAACTGGGCGCGGCGATGATGGGCGAATTGCCGGAAGGCGCGCGGCGGGTGATCGAACTGGGCGGCGGCACCGGCGCATTGACCCGCTCGATCCGCGGGCACGGCATCGCCGACGAGGATCTGCTGGTGCTGGAATTGAACCCAGAATTGCATCGCCACCTGCGTGAGGAGTTCCCGCAGGCATGGGTCGTGCAGGGCGATGCGAGCCGCTTGCGTGCGGCAGCCGCATCGGCGGGCTATCTGCAGGGCGGCCAGGCCGATGCAGTGGTCTCGGGGCTCGGGCTGCTGTCGATGGAGAAGGCGACGCAGCGCGACATCCTCGCCTCCGCCTTCGACTGCCTGCGCGAGGGCGGACGCTTCGTCCAATTCACCTACGGTCCGCGCGCGCCGGTGTCGGATCGTGTGGTCGCCGAGCTCGGCTTGAAGGTACGCAAGGGCGAATTCGTGCTGCGCAACGTGCCGCCGGCAACCGTGTACGTGTACGAAAGACAGTGACTGGCGATTCGCGGCGGGCGATTCGGAAGGAGGCGTTCGTCCTGTCGTCATCCCTCGCTGCGCGCGGGACGACGCAGGGGCCTCAAGCGAGCGCCTTCCGCGCCGGCACGTATTCGTAGCCCAGCGCTTCGGCCACCGCACGATAGGTCACCTTGCCGGCATACACATTCAGGCCGTTGAGCAGATGCTCGTCGTCCAGCAAGGCCTGCAACGCGCCCTTGTTGGCCAGTTGCACGGCGAAGGGCAGGGTGGCGTTGGTCAGGGCGAAGGTCGAAGTGCGGGCGACGCCGCCGGGCATGTTGGCGACGCAGTAGTGGATGATGCCGTCCACTTCGTAGGTCGGATCCTGGTGGGTGGTCGGCTTCGAAGTCTCGAAGCAGCCGCCCTGGTCGATGGCCACGTCGACCAGCACCGAGCCGGGACGCATCAACTTCAGTTGCTCGCGCGAAACCAGCTTCGGCGCGGCCGCGCCCGGGATCAGCACCGCGCCGATCACCAGGTCGGTGTACGGCAGGCGTTCCTCGATGGCGTCGCGGGTCGAATAGATCGTGGTCAGCTGGTGGCCGTACAGATCGTCGAGGTATTTCAGCCGGTCCAGCGAACGGTCCAGCACGGTGACATGCGCGTTGAGTCCCGCCGCCATGCGCGCGGCGTTGATGCCGACCACGCCGCCGCCGATCACCAGCACTTCGCCGGGCTTCACCCCGGGCACGCCGCCCAGCAGTACGCCGG
>DASRYD010000390.1:0-5400 GCA_035653955.1 Pseudoxanthomonas sp. | reverse complement strand
GGCGACGGCCAGGGCGACGGACAGGGAGAGCAGGGCGATGCGTACCGGTTTCATGGCGACTCCAGGGTTCCGGCTGTGGCCGGTGGGGTCCGCCTATGAAATGATGTTTTTGTTACAACCGAATGACACGCTGTTCCTTCGCGCTTCGGAAGAAGGAAAAACAAAAAAGCGCGGACCTTGCGGCCCGCGCCCGGTGAACAGCGGTGGGAGAGAGAAGACCCGCTGCTCAGTACGCCATGTTGCCGGCCCAGTAGGCCTCGATCTGCTGCACCAGCGCCGGCGGCAGCGGCACGTAATCGAGCGACTTGGCCTGCTCGTCGCCGTTCGCGTAGACCCAGCGGAAGAATTCCTTGGCGTTCTTGGCGCCGGCGGCGTTCTTCGGCTGCTTGTACATCAGGATGAAATTGGTCGCGGTGATCGGCCACGACTGCTCGCCCGGGGCGTTGGTCATCACCAGGTAGAAGTCCTTGGCGTTGGCCCAGTCGGCGGCGGCGGCGGCGGCCGAGAACGTATCGTCGCGCGGTTGCACGAAATTGCCGGCGGCGTTCTTCATGCGCGAGAAGGTCAGCTTGTTCTGCAACGCGTAGGAGAACTCGACGTAGCCGATCGCACCCTTGATCTGCTTGACGTAGGCGGCGACGCCTTCGTTGCCCTTGCCGCCGATGCCCACCGGCCACTTGACCGCTGTGCCTTCGCCGACCTTGGACTTCCACTCCGGGCTGACCTTGGACAGGTAGTTGGTGTAGTTGAAGCTGGTGCCCGAGCCGTCCGAGCGGTGCACGATGGTGATCTTCAGGTCGGGCAGCTGCACGCCGCCATTCAGGGCGGCGATGGCCGGGTCGTTCCACTTGGCGACCTTGCCGAGGAAGATGTTGGCGAGGGTTTCGCCATCCAGCTTCAGCGCGCCGGCCTGTATGCCGGGCACGTTGATCACCGGCACCACGCCGCCGATCACCGACGGGAACTGGGCCAGGCCGAACTTGGCCAGTTCTTCCGGTTTCAACGGGGCGTCGGACGAACCGAAGTCGACCGTACCGGCCTTGATCTGGGCGATGCCGCCGCCCGAGCCGATCGACTGGTAGTTGACCTGCTTGTTGGTCGCGGTCTTGTAGCTGGCCGACCACTTGGTCATGACCGGGAACACGAACGATGCGCCGGCGCCGGTGACGTCGGCCGCCTGCGCGCCGAAGGCGAAGGAGGCGGCCATCACGGCGACGAGGGCGCTGGTTTTGAATTTGCGGATCACGGAAAGCTCCTGAGGAAAACCGGGCCGCGCCCGGATGCGCACATTGCATAACGGTTGTGTGACAGGAATATGTCCGCCAGCCGTTTTCCTGACACTTTCGCGGCGGGAAATCCCTCGGCGCGCAAAGAAAAAGCGCGGCCGGAGCCGCGCTTTTCGTGTCCGTGCAACGGACGGTTCGCTTACCAGTAGAACTGGGCGCGCACTTCGGTCACGTTCGGGTCGTCCTTCAGCACGCCCTTCTCCTGCTTGACCGCGACGTAGTTCAGCATGAACTTGAAGTTGGAGCGCCAGTACCAGTTCACGCCGGCGGTCCAGCTCTTCATGTCGCCGCCCACCACGGCGCCGTCGGTCAGGTCGATGGTGTCGTAGCGCAGGCCGACCTGCCACAAACCCTTGTCCGGGTTGTCCGGCAGGTTGGTGACCGGCGTGCCGCTCTTGTAGCCCCAGGTTTCGCCGGTGATGTTCCACAGGCCGGACACATAGAAGCCGTCGCCGCTGAAGTCGTCCGGGCCGCCGTAGCGCTTGACGTCGACCTTCATGTATTCGCCCTGCAGCTTGATCGGGCCGTGCACCCACAGGCCTTCCACGCCGACGACGCTGGCGCGGTCGGTGCGGTTGTTCAGGCTGGCGGGGTTGGTCACGCTGCTGCCGGTGTCGACGAAGCGGGTGCCGACCATGTCGGCCATCGGGCGGGCGCGCAGGCGGATGCCGTCGGCATCGGTGTCCTTGTCCAGGTACGAGGCGCCGATGTGGAAGATGTTGCCGGCTTCGTTGATCGGGGCCCAGTAACCGCGCAGGGCGTAGCCGCTGCCGTGTTCGCGGTTGCGGGTCAGTTCGCGGCCGAAGTAGCTGGCGGTGATGGCCCAGTTGGCGTCGCCGTAGTTGTACTGCACGCCGACGCGGCGCGGGGTGCCCAGGCTGTTGGTGATCGATGCCTTGCTGACGAAGTCGTTGTTCTTGGTCGACGACAGCTCTTCCATCGTCGCGCCCGGCTGCTTGAACTGGCCGACCTGGATGAAGTGGTTGGCGTTGCCGCCGATCTTGTACTTGACGTTGACGTCGAGGAATTTGTCGTCCTTGGCATCGTAGCCCAGCACCCACTCGACGTTGCCCGGGCCCTTGCCCTTCAGCACCAGCTCGGCGCGGCGCAGTTCCTGCAGGTAATCCTTGCCGTCGAGGTCGGACGACGAGTCGGCGCCGTAGTCGATGGTGTCGGTGTCGAACTTGTAGAAGTCGGCCTGGACCAGGCCTTCGAAGCTGACTTCGGAACCGCCGATCACGTCGATGGCGATTTCGGCGTGGGCCGCGGGCGCGGCGATGGCCGCCAGCAGGGCGGCGGCGAGGGTGCAGCGGGTGAGTTTCATGACTAATGGCCCTTGGGCAGGAGGAGAACGCCGCGCAGGCTAGTCCGTGAACTTTGCGTTATTGTGACAGTGCTGTCTTATTTCGCCGGGATGACCGCGCGGTGACAGCAAAACCATCGAAAACCTTACCCGGCACGGCACCAAACGCCGTGCCCGGCGGATTTTTTTGACCAGACGGGGGTAGAAGATGAAGGCAGTGCGTGGAATGGCGGGCGCCCTGGCGCTGTACCTGGCATGCGGCCAGCTCGGTGGAGCCCGTGCGGCCGAGCAGGTCGACCTGGACGTGGTGGCGAAGATCCGCCAGGAGGCATTCAGCCGTTCGCAGGCCGCATCCAGCCTGAAGGAACTGACCGAAACCGTCGGTCCCCGGCTGACGAATTCGCCGAATTACGTCCGTGCCACCGAATGGGCGCAGGACAAACTGCGCGACTGGGGCCTGTCCAACGTGCACGACGAGGTCTACGACCCGGCCTTCGGCCGCGGTTGGGAATTCGGTTCGGCCAAGGTCGAGCTGCTTTCGCCGCGCCGCCTGCCGATCCACGCGCTGCCCAAGGCATGGACGCGCGGCACCAACGGCCCGGTCGAGGGCGAATTGGCCATCGCCACGTTCAAGGAACTGGGCGACATCGACAAGCAGAAGGGCAAGCTGCGCGGCAAGATCGTGCTGGTGGACGATGCGCGCGTGTACAAGGCCGCAGAAAAGGCCGACTTCCGCCGCTACAGCGACACCGAGCTGGGCGAACTGCAGACCTTTCCCGTCGTTGCCGACGCCGAGCCCGGCGCGCAGGACAAGCGCCTGGAAGAATTCCGCAAGCGCCAGGCGCTGAGCAAGGCGCTGAACAAGTTCCTCGCCGAGGAGGGCGTGCTGGCGACCCTGTCGATCAGCAGCTGGGACAACGGCATCGTCCGGGTGATGGGCGGCGGCGCGCGCAAGGCCGCCGATCCGGTCGGCGTCACCGAACTGGTCGTGTCGGCCGAGCACTACAACCAGCTGGTGCGCGCCGTGCAGGCCAAGAAGGACGTGCGCATGCGCATCGACGTGGATTCGCGCTTCACCAGCGACAACGATTTGCCGGCGACCAACGTGTTCGCCGAACTGCCGGGCGGTTCGAAGGCCGGCGAAGTGGTGATGATCGGCGCCCACCTGGATTCGTGGCATGGCGGCACCGGCGCGGCTGACAACGGCGCGGGCGTGATCGTGATGATGGAAGCGATGCGCATCCTCAAGGCGATCGGCGTGAAGCCGAAGCGCACCATCCGCCTGGGCCTGTGGGGTGGCGAGGAGCAAGGCCTGAACGGCTCGGCGGGTTACGTCGCAAAGCACCTAGCCGACTACCCGCAACCGACCGATCCGGAGCAGAAGGCCCTGCCGCGCGCCTTCCAGCGCGGTACCGGCCCGCTGCAGCGCCGCGCCGACTACGGTCGCTTCTCGACCTATTTCAACTTCGACAACGGCACCGGCAAGATCCGCGGCATCTATGCGCAGGAAAATTTCGCCGCGGTGCCGATCTTCAAGGCCTGGTTGGAGCCGTTCAACGACCTGGGCGCCGACATCGTCACCACCCGCAATACCGGCAGCACCGACCACATCTCGTTCGATCGCGTCGGCCTGCCGGGCTTCCAGTTCGTGCAGGACCCGGCCGACTATTCGACTCACGTCCACCACAGTGAACTGGACACCTACGACCACGTGCTGCCGGAAGACCTGAAGCAGGCTGCGGCGATCATCGCCTCGTTCGCCTACAACGCGGCGATGCGCGATCAGCCGATGCCGCGCAAGCCGTTCGTCGAACGCGACAAGCAGTAAGCGGCATCGTGGGAGCGGCCAAGGCCGCTCCCACGAACGATCTACGGCGTCTTGTCCTTGAACTTGCACAGATCGCGGATCACGCAATGCGGACAATCCGGTTTGCGCGCCTTGCACGCGTAGCGGCCGTGCAGGATCAGCCGGCCCGCGACAGCACATGGGTGCCGAGGCAACGAGGCCGCGCCTGCGGCCGATGATTTCTCCGCGTCAGGCGGTGGTCTTGTCCTTGAACTTGCACAGATCGCGGATCGCGCAATGCGGACAATCCGGTTTGCGCGCCTTGCACACGTAGCGGCCGTGCAGGATCAACCAATGATGCGCATCGTGCCGGAATTCCTCCGGCACCACCTGCAGCAACCTGTCCTCGACCGCGCGCACGTCCTTGCCCGGCGCCAGCCCGGTGCGGTTGGCCACGCGGAAGATGTGCGTATCCACGGCGATGGTCGGTTCGCCGAAGGCGGTGTTCAGCACCACGTTGGCGGTTTTGCGGCCTACGCCGGGCAGGGCTTCCAGCGCGGCGCGATCGTGCGGTACTTCGCCGTCGTGGCGATCCACCAGGATGCGGCAGGCGGCGATGACGTTCTTCGCCTTGGCGTTGAACAGGCCGATGGTGGAGATGTATTTCTTCAAGCCTTCCTCGCCCAACGCGAGGATCGCCTGCGGCGTGTTCGCCACCGGATACAGCCGGCGCGTCGCCTTGTTGACGCCGACGTCGGTGGCCTGTGCCGACAGGATCACCGCGACCAGCAGCTCGAACGGGGTCTTGTATTCCAGCTCGGTGGTCGGCTTCGGATCCAGTTCTCGCAGGCGGGTGAACATTTCGACGATCTGCTCGTGCGTGAGCAGGCCCGCGCGCGTCGGTCGTTTCGCGGCGGCTTTCTTTGCCGGCGCTTTCCCCGTGGTCTTTTTCGTCATGGTTCGCGGCGTTGGGCGGCCCTGGCCTTGGCCCGCGCCAGCACGGCGGCGGCCGAAGGCGGCAGGGC
>DASRYD010000389.1:0-3245 GCA_035653955.1 Pseudoxanthomonas sp. | reverse complement strand
GCGCGACCACGCCCGGCGCGCGCAGCCCGTAATGGCCGAATATCTGCCGCGCCGCCGCCAGCGTGAAAGCCAGCGTCGACTCGCCACCGAATCCCGCGCCGACCGCGACCACGCGGCCATCCAGTTCGCCTACGCAATGGTTGCGCCAGCCGAATTCGCCGGCGCCATCGACGAATGCATGCGCAAGGAAATCCCGCGCATCGCCGCGCCCCGGCACGGCGAACACGTATTCGAACGCGGCCGGCCCGGAACTGTGGATCAGGGGCACCGCCGCCACGACATCATCCGGCATTGCCGCGCGGAAACGCACTTCGTCGATCATCCAGGTCCTCCCATCCGGATCATCTCACGCCGCATCGTGGGCGAACGCGACGGTCGATGGCATGCTTGTCCGATGACCACGCCCGCCATCGCCCTGCGCCCCGCCACGCGTACCGACATTCCGCTGATCCTCGACCTGATCCACGGACTGGCCGAATACGAACGCGAACCCGATGCGGTCGAAGCGACCGCAGAACTGCTCGAGCGGCAATTGTTCGGCGAACATCCCGGCGCGGAAGTGATCGTTGCCGAAGTCGATGGCCAAGGCGCCGGCTTCGCCCTGTTCTTCCACAATTTCTCGACCTGGCGCGGTCGCCGCGGCCTGTACCTCGAGGACCTGTTCGTGCGTCCGCGATTCCGCGGGCTGGGCCTGGGCCGCGCGCTGATGATCCATCTGGCGAAGCTGGCGGTGCAGCGCGGCTGCGCCCGCTTCGAGTGGTCGGTGCTGGACTGGAACACGCCCGCCATCGACTTCTATCGCAGCCTCGGCGCGGTCGGCATGGACGAATGGACGGTGCAGCGGCTCGACGGCGACGCATTGCTGGCATTGGCGATGAAGGCGGATGCCTGATTGCCGACGGAATTGAAATAGGAATCATTCTCAAATAAACTATCCCGGCCGGACGTCAGCCGAATCGCCGCGTCCCCCACGATTTTCCGGGATTCCCCGTGTCCAACCTCCCCCGACCCCGCGCCGGCCTTCCGCGCGTCTCCCTGTTGTCCGCCTGCCTGCTGATCGCAGCCCATGCCCAGGCGCGGGACGCCGACACTCCTGCGGACAGCGCCCAAGCCACCGACCTGGACAAGGTGCTGGTCGTCGCCCAGCGCGCCGACCGCGCCAGCAGCGGCGCCACCAATCTCGACCTGGCCATCAAGGAAACCCCGCAATCGATCGGCATGGTGACGCGGGAGCAGATGGAGCGGTTCGGCGCCGACACCACCAACGACGCGCTGCGCCTGGCGACCGGCATCAGCGTCGAGGAATGGGAAACCAACCGCACCAACTACGCGGCGCGCGGTTTCGAGATCAAGAACAACCAGATCGACGGCGTCGGCCTGCCCAACGACTGGGGCATCGTCACCGGCGCGCTGGATTCCTTCGGCTACGAGAAGCTGGAAGTCATCCGCGGCGCGAACGGCCTGCTCACCGGCGTGGGCAACGCATCCGGCACGATCAACTACGTGCGAAAGCGGCCGACCAACGAGGAGCAGGGCAGCGTCGGCGTGAGCGTGGGCTCGTGGGGCAACAGGCGCGTCGAAGCCGACTACTCCGCGCCGATCACCGAGGATGGGGCCTGGGCGGCACGCCTGGTCACCGCGCGGGAAGTCGGCGATTCGTACCTGCGCGGGCTGAAGAACGACCGCAGCTTCCTCTACGGCGTGGTCGACGGCCAGGTCGGCGAGCGCGGCACGCTGACGCTCGGCTACGCGTGGCAGGCGAACAAGACCGACGACAACATGTGGGGCGCGCTGACCCTGGTCAACAGCGACGGCACGCAGGCGGAATTCGACACCAGCGCGTCGACCACGCAGGACTGGACCTACTGGAACACGACGACCCAGAACGGATTCGCCGAATACACCTACGAACTTTCGCCGGACTGGCGGCTCAAGGCTTCCTACAACTATCGCCGCACCGGCAACGACGACCAGTTGTTCTTCGCCTATTCCAGCACCGGACTGGACCCGCAGACGGGTGAGGGCCTGCTGGGCTGGCCCGGCAAGTACGTCGACGAAACCACCGCGCATCTGGGCGACATCACCATCAGCGGGCGCTACACGTTGTTCGGGCGCGAGCATGAGGCGATGCTGGGGGCGAGCGTCGCGCGCAGCGAACAGACGTACTGGAATTACGCGCCGGACTCCGGCTTCGATGCATTGCCGGGCTTCCCATATGCCGGCAACGTGGTCCCCGAGCCGAACTGGGGTCCGAAGACTTTCTACAGCGTGCTGAACCAGGAACTCAAGCGTGTCTACGGCGCCACCCGGCTGGCGCTCACCGACAGGTTCAAGGCGATCCTGGGCTTCAACTTCGCCGAATACCACCGCGACGGCGACAACTCGGGCGTCCTCTTCGACCAGACCGAACGCGAAACCAGCCCCTATGCCGGCCTGACCTTCGATTTCACCGACAGTCTGCTGGGCTACGTCAGTTATTCCGACATCTACCAGCCGCAGGACCAGTACGACATCGACCGCAACTACCTCGATGCCTCGAAGGGCGTGAACTACGAGGTCGGCGTGAAGAAGGACTGGCTGGACAGGCGCCTGTTGACGACGCTGGCCTGGTTCCGCGCCGAACAGAAGGGGCTTTCCACCTACGCGGGCGTGACCGAAGATTTCCAGTACTACTACACCGGCGTCGATGTCGAATCCGAAGGTTTCGAATTCGAGGCCAGCGGCAGACTGAGCGACAACGTCGACATCATGCTCGGCTACACCTCGCTGGAACTGACCGGTCCCGATGGCGAGGACGAATACGAATGGTATCCGCGTCAGACCGCCAACCTGCAGGTGACGGCGAAGTTGCCGTCGCATCCGGCGCTTTCCTTCGGCCTGGGCGGCCGCTGGCAGAGCAAGACTTCCGCAGTCGACAGCTACACCGGCTATACGGTGCGCCAGGCCGCCTACGCGGTGATGAATGCCTTCGTGGCCTGGAACTTCCTGCCGAACGCGACGCTGCGCGCCAACGTCAATAATCTGGCCGACGAGAAATACGTCAACAGCCTCTACCAGATCGGCTACTACGGGGCGCCGCGCAACTATTCGCTCAGCCTGGATTGGCGATTCTGAAGCCGCTGCGATGACCGCTGCCTACCTGTCGCTCTCGTTGTTGGCCGCGCTGGGCTTGTATCTGTCCAGCGCGCACCAGCGGCTGTTGCCCGCCGTCCGTTCCCGCGCGTCCGCGCTACGTGCGGCCGCGT
>DASRYD010000388.1:0-4181 GCA_035653955.1 Pseudoxanthomonas sp. | reverse complement strand
GTTCCGACCGCCGGCTGGACCACCGACGAGGGCGGCGCGCTCGACCCCCTGGCGCGGCATTACGCCGCGGCAGGCGCGAGGCACGTGCTGTGTACCGACATCGATCGCGATGGCACGCTGCAAGGGCCGAACCTGGCCCTGTACGACCATCTGCACGCGCTGGAACCCGGTCTGCTGCTGCAGGTGTCCGGAGGCGTGCGCGCGCTGGAAGACATAGCCTCGGCGCGCGAAACCGGCGCGGCCGGGATCATCCTCGGCCGTGCGCTGCTCGAAGGACGTTTCCGCCTGGAAGAGGCGCTGTCGTGCTGAGCCGCCGCATCATTCCCTGCCTCGACGTGCGCGACGGCCGCGTGGTCAAGGGGGTGAAGTTCCGCGACCACGTCGACATGGGCGACATCGTCGAGCTGGCCTTGCGCTATCGCGACGCCGGCGCCGACGAACTGGTGTTCTACGACATCGGGGCCAGCCCGGAAGGACGCTCGGTCGACTACGCCTGGGTCGAACGCGTGTCCAGCCTGCTCGACATCCCGTTCTGCGTCGCTGGCGGCATCCGCAGCGTCGAGACCGCCCGCGCGGTACTTGCATCGGGTGCGGACAAGGTGTCGGTCAATACGCCGGCCCTGGAGCGACCGGAGCTGGTTTCCGAACTGGCCGCCGCCTTCGGCGTGCAGTGCGTGGTGGTCGGCGTCGATTCGGTGCGCGAGGCCGATGGCGAGTGGCGCGTACGCCAGTACACCGGCGATCCGTCGAAGATGCGGTCGGCCGACCTGCGCACGCTCGACTGGGTGGTGCGTGCGCAGGAGCTGGGCGCGGGCGAAATCGTCCTGAACTGCATGGACAGCGATGGCGTGCGCAAGGGCTACGATATCCAGCAGCTCGCCGCGGTGCGCGCACTTTGCACGGTGCCGTTGATCGCCTCGGGCGGCGCCGGCGAGCCGGAACATTTCGCCGACGTGTTCCGCAAGGCCGACGTGGACGGCGCCCTGGCCGCCAGCGTTTTCCACAGCGGCAGGATCGCGATTCCCGAACTGAAGCGCTACCTGCGCGGCGAAAACATCGAGATGCGGCTATGAGCGGAGAATTCGAAAACCTCGACTGGGCCAAGGGCGGCGGTCTCCTCCCGGCGGTGGTGCAGGACGCGGACAGCCTGCGCGTGCTGATGCTCGGCTACATGAATGCCGAGGCGCTGGCGGCGACGCGCGCGAGCGGGCACGTGACCTTCTTCAGCCGCAGCAAACGGCGTTTGTGGACCAAGGGGGAAAGCTCGGGCCACTTCCTCGACCTGGTCGATGTCCGCGCCGATTGCGACGACGATACTCTGCTGGTACTGGCGCGGCCGCATGGGCCGACCTGCCACCTGGGTCGCGCGAGCTGTTTTCCCGATGCGCCCGGCGGTTTCCTGGTCGAGCTCGATGCCTTGATTGCCCAGCGCGAACGCGAGCGGCCGCAAGGCAGCTACACGACCAAGCTGTTCGAAGCCGGAGTGCGCCGGATCGCGCAGAAGGTCGGCGAGGAAGGCGTGGAAACCGCGCTGGCCGCGGTGGCCCAGGACGATGCGGCCCTGCTCGGCGAAAGCGCGGACTTGCTGTATCACCTGATCGTGCTGCTGCGTTCGCGCGGCCTGTCGCTGGACGACGCGATCGCGGTACTGCGCGAGCGCCACCGCTGACCATCCGGACTCGGTGGGAGCGGCCATGGCCGCTCCCGCAAAAGTCGGCCCGACGAGCGGATCGCGAAGCTGGGATAATCGCGACCTCTTCGAAAGAGGAACGCCCATGCGCGCAGGACTGCTGTTCACGCTGTTGCTGGCTGGCACGGCAATCGCCGGAAGCTCCAAGCCGCCGGACACGATGGATGTGCTGGTCTTCGGCGATCCGCAGCCGAAATCCGCGACGGACGTGGATTACTACCGTCGCGACATCGTCGAGCCGCTGATCGGCCGCCACCACGCCCGGCTCGGCATTTCGCTCGGCGACATCGGCAACGACGCCCCGGAGCTGTATCCGCTGGTCAAGGCGGCTGATGCGAAGCTCGGCGTGCCGTGGCTGTACGTTCCGGGGAACCATGATGTCGATACCGGCGCAAAGGACGATGCCTCGTCGCTGCAAGGCTTCCATCGCGCCTTCGGCAAGGACACCTACGCGCGCCGCGAGAAGCTGGCGACTTTCGTCGTGCTGGACGACGTGATCGTCCAGCCGGACAGGAAGCCAGCCTACACCGGCGGTTTCCGCGAAGACCAGTTCGCCTTCCTCGAGTCGTTTCTGCCGGGCGCGCCGAAAGACCGCTTGCTGGTGATCGCGGTGCATATCCCGCTGTTCGAGGAAACGGACGCGGATACGTTCCGCGACGCGGATCGCGAGCGCCTGTTCGCGATGCTGAAGGATTTTCCGCATGTGCTGCTGATCAGCGCGCACAGCCACAACCAGCGGCATGTATTCCATGGTGCCGAAGATGGCTGGCATGGTGCGGCACCACTGCACGAATACAATGTCGGCGCGGCTTGCGGCGCGTTCTGGTCGGGGGTGAAGGACGCGGCCGGCATTCCCGACAGCACGATGAGCGACGGTACGCCGAACGGTTACGCGATGCTCACGGTGAAGTCCGGCGGGGAATATGCGTTGGCCTGGCATAACGCCCGCGACGCGGCGGACACGCAGATCGGCCTGCATGCGCCCAAGGTGCTGCGGCAGGGCGCATACCCGGCGTGGGGCGTTTACGCCAACGTGTACATGGGCGACGACGCCATGCGAGTCGAATATCGCTTGGACGGCGGCGACTGGCAACCGATGAAGAAGGCGCTGCGATCCGATCCGAACCTGCTGGCCGAGAACATGAAGGACGACGAGACAGAGGCCCTGCGCGGTTACGACCGCTCGCCGGAAGCGACGCCATCGACGCACCTGTGGCGCGGCGCGCTGCCGACGAATCTCGGCGCTGGCGAGCATCGGGTCGAAGTGCGCGCCTTCGACCGCTGGCGCGGCGAGCAGCGGGCGCATACGTCGTACCGGTTACAGGCGGCATCGCCATGAGCCGTTCGGCCGATCCGTCCGCGGCGCTTTTCGAGGACGCCGCCGCGTGGGAAAAATGGCTCGAGGCGAATTCCGCCGCCACCGGGCTATGGCTGAAGATCGCGAAGAAGGGCTCCGGCATCGCGTCGGTGACGTATGCCGAAGCGCTCGACGTCGCCTTGTGCCATGGCTGGATCGACGGGCAGAAGAAAGGCTTGGATGCGCAGTTCTTCCTGCAGCGTTTCACCCCGCGGCGGCCGCGCAGCCTGTGGTCGAAGATCAACATCGGCCACGTCGAACGACTTGGCGCGGCTGGGCGGATGCGTCCGGCGGGATTGCGCGAGGTCGAGGCCGCCAAGGCCGATGGCCGCTGGGATGCAGCGTACGCGAGCGCCTCGTCGATGGAGATTCCCGAAGAATTGGCCGGTGCGCTGGCGAAAAACCGCAAGGCCGCGGCTTTCTTCGAAACCTTGGACAAGACCAACCGCTACGCGTTCTGCTGGCGCGTGCAGACCGCGAAAAAGCCGGAAACGCGCCGAGCGCGGGCCGAGCAATTCGTGGCGATGCTGGCGAAGGGCGAGAAACTGCACTGATCGGCAACGCCCGCTCGGGCGCCCTTCGGGGCGCGACCGTTCGCCTGCGGTCTACGGATGCTTCCGTATCTCGCCAATGTTCCCGCCGCGCCCTGAAGGGCGCTCCTGCGAGGCGTTGCGCGGTTTCCTCACGCTGAGCCAGGCGCCGACCAGCAACAGGGCGATGGCGACCGCCTGCGAAGCGTGAGGCTGCGCCTTGCCGGCCACGACCAGCAGCAGCGTGGACAGCAACGGCGCGAGGTAGGACAGGCTGCCGAGCAGGGCGATGTCGCCGCGCTTGGTGCCATGGTCCCATAGCAGGAAGGCCGCACCGACCGGTCCGACGCCCATGCCGACCATGGCCAACCATTGCGTCGCGTCGGGCTCCACGTGAGTTTCGAACAGGTAGTGGGCGATGCCGCCGAGGATCGACACCAGCGCGCAGGCGACGGCGATGGCGGCGCTCGGGACCTGCGCATGACGGCGGTTGAGCACGGAATACGCGGCCCAGACCACCGCGGCCGACAGCGCGGCGAGGTAACCGGGCACGAATTCGCCGCGGACCTGCACGCCGCTGCCCTTGGTGACCAGCACGATGGCG
>DASRYD010000387.1:0-5973 GCA_035653955.1 Pseudoxanthomonas sp. | reverse complement strand
ACGCAAGCCGAAGGCGCGGCCGGCGGCATCCTGATCGGCGCGGGCGCGGGCGCGGCCGCTACAATGCCGGCATGGCCACCTCCTCCCCCGCGCGTCCTTCCCTGCAGAAGCTGTTCCTGACCGGCCTGCTGACCCTGTTGCCGATCTGGCTGACCTGGGTCGTGGTCAAGTTCGTGTTCGTGCTGCTGTCGGACATCAGCCGGCCATGGGTGGGACCGCTGTCGCAACAGATCGCCGCGTCGTTCCCGCAGTCGCTGGGCTGGTTCAACGCGCAGTGGGTGCAGGCGACCATCGCCCTGGTCGCGACGCTGGTGGCGATCGTGATGGTCGGCCTGCTGGCGCAGCGCGTGATCGGCCAGCGCCTGCTCGGCTGGTTCGAAAAGCTGATCCAGCGCATTCCGCTGGCCAACACCATCTACGGCAGCGCGCGCAAGCTGCTGGACATGCTGCAGACCTCGCCCGACGGTACCCAGCGCGTGGTGCTGATCGACTTTCCGCATCGGGACATGAAGTCGGTCGGCCTGGTCACGCGGGTGATCAAGGAACAGGGCACCGGCCGCGAGCTGGCCGCGGTGTACGTGCCGACCACGCCGAACCCGACTTCCGGCTACCTGGAAGTGGTGCCGGTGGAACTGCTGACCCCGACCGACTGGACCGTGGACCAGGCGATGAGCTTCATCATTTCCGGCGGCGCGGTGGCGCCGGAAAGCGTGCCGTTCACCCGCGCCGGGGAACGCTGAGTTGGAGACGCCCCCGAAGACCGCGTCGCGCACGCTGGACGACCGCGCGGTGCGCCTGTTCATCGCGCTGGCCGCGTTCTTCTGCGTCAACGCGGTGCTGGCCGAATTCATCGGAGTCAAGATCTTCGCGCTGGAAGACACGCTGGGCGTGGCGCCGTTCGAATGGGACCTGTTCGGACAGAAGGGTTCGCTGAGCTTCACAGCCGGCACGCTGCTGTGGCCGGTGGTGTTCGTGATGACCGACACCGTCAACGAATTCTTCGGCCGGCGCGGCGTGCGCTTCATCTCGTGGGTGGCGGTGGCGCTGATCGGCTACGGCTTCCTGTTCGCGTTCGCGGCGATCTCGCTGGCGCCGGCCGGCTGGTGGGTGACCGCGGCGCAGGCGCAGGGCGTGCCGGATTACCAGGCCGCGTTCTCGGCGATCTTCGGCCAGGGCATGTGGACCATCGCCGGGTCGATCGTCGCCTTCATGTTCGGGCAATTGATCGACATCTCGGTGTTCCACCACATCCGCCGGCGCACCGGCGAAAAGCACGTATGGCTGCGCGCCACCGGCTCCACCGCGATATCGCAACTGGTGGACAGCTTCGTGGTGATCTGGATCGCCTTCGTGCTGGGCCCGCAACACTGGCCGACCTCGTTGTTCCTGGCGGTCAGCAGCGTCAACTACGTGTACAAGATGCTGGCTGCGGTGGCGATGATTCCGTTGCTGTACCTGATGCGCCACGCGATCCGCGCCTATCTGGGCCACGAGCGCGAAACGCAATTGCGCGAAGAAGCCGCGAGGGACTGACATGCACGCGAACCCGGCCCGGCGTTGTTCCGCCGCCCTCCTCCTGCTCGCGGCGGCGCTATCCTTCCCGCTCATGGCCCAGGTCACGCCGACGCAACAGGTCGCCATCGACAAGCTGATGCAGCGCTACGACGGCCACGTGCCGGGCGCGTCGCTGCTGGTGCTCAAGGACGGCGAACCGGTCGTGCGCAAGGCCTATGGCTACGCCGACCTGCAGCACCGGGTGAAAGCCACCCCGCAGACCAACTACCGGCTGGCCTCGGTCAGCAAGCAGTTCACCGCGGCCGCGATCCTGCTGCTGGCCGAGGACGGCAAGCTCGGCGTCGACGATCCGCTGCGGAAGTGGCTTCCCTCGCTGCCCGCCGCGACGGACGACATCCGCATTCGCCACCTGCTCAGCCATACGTCCGGGCTGATCGATTATGAAGACGTCATGGACGCCGACCAGGAACGGCAACTGCACGACGCCGACGTGCTCAAGCTGCTTGAAGGGCAGGACCGGCTTTACTTCCCGCCCGGCACCGACTACCGCTACAGCAACAGCGCGTACTGCCTGCTTGCGCTGATTGCGGAGAAGGCCAGCGGCATGCGCTTCGCCGATTTGGTGAAGACGCGCATCTTCGCCCCGTTGCACATGGACGACAGCGTCGAATTCGAAGACGGCATTTCCACGGTGAGGAATCGCGCCTACGGCAACAGCGAGATCGACGGCAAATGGGTTCGCACCGACCAGAGCAACACCAGCGCGACGCTGGGCGATGGCGGCGTGTATTCGTCGATCGACGACCTGGCGAAGTGGGATGCGGCCCTGTACGACGAGCGCCTGCTGAAGGCGGCTTCGCTGCACGCAGCGTTCTCGCCGAAGACGAAAACGCCCGACCCGGACGTGCCCTACTACGGCTACGGCTGGCGCATCAACGGCGACGCGTTGTGGCATTCCGGCGAGACCATCGGCGGCCGCAACGTCATCCTGCGCTATCCGAAGGAAAGGCTGACCGTGGTCATCCTGAGCAACCGCAACGATCCGGAGCCATATCGCACGGCGCTGGAAATCGCGAAGCTGTTCCGGCCGTAACCGGAATCGAGTGTAGGAGCGACGTGAGTCGCGAACGCTTTTCTTCCGACCAGCGGCAACCCCGGTTCGCAACTCACGGGCTACGGCATGCCATAGCCCACGGGGAAATTTCCGGAACGCCCGGCCTACAGGTGCAGCCCGCCATAACGGGCCATCGCCGCCGCGCACACCAGGATCACCGCGACCAGCGCCAGCTCGAAGCGCACGATCCGGCGCAGGCCCGCCGCGTCGGCCGGCGAAGGCACGAACAAAGGATCGGCCTTCAGTTCGCGCCGCCAGCGCAGGAAACGCACGGTCGGCCACAGCGACAGCAACGCGGCCAGCAGGAAAGCGCCGAGCTTGGCGTGGAACCAGGGATTGTGCAGGTAGAAGTCCGGACCCTTGATGCCGCCGTAGACGCGCCACATGCCGACTACCAGCAGCAAGGTTGCGACGATGCCGAGGCCGCGGTCGACGCCGGCCAGCCGCTTCATCGCCGGTGTGTCTAGCGGGCGCGCCAGCAGCACCGATTCGGTCACCAGCATCGACACCAGCCCGAACGCGAGCAGGTGGTGGACCGAGGCGAGCAGGAAATCCTTCAGCATGCGGAACACCTCTCCAGGACGGTTCTCGTGGGCTATTCGGCCGCGATCGCTTCCACCTGGATGCGCAGGGTCACGGTCATGTCGAAACCGTAGTCCTTGCCGGCGGCCATGCCGAAATCGTCGCGTTCGAATGTGGCAAGCGCGTCCGCCCCGCACAGCTCGCGCTTCAGCACGGGATGCGGCATGCACTTGAAGCTCTGGATTCTAAGCTTCAACGGCTTGGTAACGCCATGAAGGGTCAGTTCGCCATCGACTTCGCCCGGCTTGCCGTCCTTGAACGCGGCCAGCCGCCCGCGATAGGTCGCCCGGGGGTATTTCGCGCTGTCGAACAGCATGTCGCCGCGCGCGGCCTCGTTCATCTTGTCGTTGCCGAAATCGGCGCTGTCCATGTCGATATTCACTTCGACCTCGCCCTTCCCCGCCTGCTTGTCGAGGACGATCTTGCCGGAGGACTTGTTGAACTTGCCGCGCCACACCGACAGGCCGCCGAGATGGTCGGCTTCGAAACTCGGATAGGTGTGGTCGGGATCGATGGCGTAGGTCGTCGATCCGGCATGGGCCGGCGCAGCCAGGGCCGACAGGCTTGCGGACAGGACGAAGGCGAGGGTTTGCGGGCGATTCATGGTCTTGGCTCCGGTCGGTTCAGGTCCGCCCGATGCGGGCCTTTGCGATGACGACGAACCAGCAGCACCGGAATCGACATGGCCGCGGCGGAGCGGAAGCATGTCTTTGCCTACTTCAGGTCGGCGATGACCGCCTGCGCCGCGTTGTGTCCCGGTGCGCCGGTGACGCCGCCGCCAGGGTGGGTGCCGGCGCCGCACAGGTACAGGCCGGGAATCGCGCCGCGGTAATCGCCCTGCCCCAGCATCGGCCGCGCGCTGAACAACTGGTTCAACGACAAGGCACCATGGAAGATATCCCCGCCGATCAGGCCGAAATCGCGTTCGAGGTCCAGCGGCGACTTGATCTGGCGGCCGAGTATCGAAGCGGCGAAGCCCGGGGCGAATTTGTCGACCGTGGCGACCATCAGGTCGGCGACTTCCTCGCGATGGTCGTCCCACGACTTGCCGTCCGGCAACTCCGGCGCGACATGCTGGCAGAACAGGCTGGCGACGTGCCGGCCCGGCGGCGCCAGCGAATCGTCCAGAGTCGAAGGGATCAGCATCTCGACGATGGGTTCGCGCGACCAGCCGAAATCCATCGCATCGCGCCACGCGCGGTCCATGTACGCCAGCGACGGCGCGAGGATGATCCCGGCGGTCAGGTGGTCGCCGTCGCCGGGCAAGGCGGAGAAGCCCGGCAGCCGCGACAGCGCGACGTTCATGCGGAACGTGCCGGAACCGCAGCGCCAGTTGCGCATGCGTTCCTGGGTTGCCGCCGGCACCTCTTTCTGCGGCAGCAAGCGCTGGTAGAGCAATTTCGGGTTTACGTTGGCGACCACGCAGCGCGCATGCAGTGTCTCGCCCGCTTCGGTGACGACGCCGACGGCCTTCCCGTTCTCGACGAGCACTTCGCGCACGCCGGCGTCGATGCGTATTTCCACGCCGGCTTCGCGGGCGGCCTTCGCCATCGCCTGGGTGATCGCACCCATGCCGCCGATGGCATGGCCCCATGCGCCCTTGACCCCGTTCGCTTCGCCGAAAACATGGTGCAGCAGCACGTAGGCGCTGCCCGGCGCGTACGGACTGGCGTAGTTGCCGACCACGCCGTCGAAACCGAACAGCGCCTTGATCGGTTCGCTCTCGAACCAGCGGTCGAGGTATTCGGCGGCGGAAATCGCGAACAGGTCCAGCAGCTCCTGGCGCAAGGTCTCGTCCAGTTGCAGCAGGCGCTTGCCGATGCGCGTGCCGTGCAGCAGTTGCGGCAACTGCTTCCACCACGCTTCGGTGGTGATGTTCGGCGGCGGCTGCAGGGCCAGCGCGCGCAGCACGTCGGCGATGGCGTCGAGGCGGCGCTCGTAGTCCGGCAGCCGTTCGGCATCGCGGCGCGAGAACTTCGCCACTTCTTCCTGCGTGCGCCCCGCGCCCGTCAGCAGGTAGCGGCCGTCCGGCAGCGGCAGGAAGTTGCCGTGCTTGCGCAGCACGATCCGCAGCCCATGGCGATGCAGGTCGAGGTCGGCGATGACCTTCGTCTGCAACAGCGACACCGTGTAGGCGGCGACCGAGTTGCGGAAGCCCGGGTGGAATTCCTCGGTCACCGCCGCGCCACCGACCACGCCGCGACGCTCCAGCACCAGGGTCTTCAACCCCGCACGCGCCAGATAGGCGGCGCAAACCAAACCGTTGTGGCCGCCGCCGATCAGGATGGCGTCGAAATCGCGGGTAGTCCTGGACATCGTGCAGATATACCCCAAGGACCCGGGGACCCCCAAACGGAAGACGGGGCCGCCGTCGGCCATCCGCCGGGGGATGAGGGGAGTTTGCCCTCTATAATGTGAACCAGTTAGCTGTCCCAGGGGAGTTGGCATGGCCGGAGGCCGATCCGCAGGCAAGTGGATGCACAGGGAATGGGCCCGTTCGGCCATCGCCTTGCTGTTGTTCGGGTTCGCTTGCGTCGTGGCGGCCGGGGATTGGACCTACCGCGTACGCCCGGGCGACACGCTGTGGGATTTTTCCGCCGCCTACCTCAAATCCGGTTATCGCTGGCAACAGCTGCAGGCGCACAACCGCATTGCCGACCCCTACCGCCTGCCGCCGGGTTCGACGCTGCAGGTACCGATAACCTGGCTGCGGGCCGAACCCGCGAGCGCGAAGGTCGTCGCGGTCCACGGCTCCGCAACCA
>DASRYD010000386.1:0-1647 GCA_035653955.1 Pseudoxanthomonas sp. | reverse complement strand
CCGGCCGCCGCAACCAGCCATACCGGCTCGCGCGCGGTCGCCGCGCGCAGCAGCGCGAGCGAGAACAGCAGCAGCGCCAGCCAGCGCGGCTCGAAGCGTCCCAGCGCCAGGTAGACCAGCAACGGATAGGTCAATGACAGCAACAGGACCAGGGTGGCGCGAATGCGGCTCAAGCGACCCCCGACGCCGACGGATCAGGCGGCTTCGTCGCGGATCAGGCCATAGAGCACGTCCACCACGTCCTGTACGGTGCGTACCGACTTGAAGGCGTCCGGCTGCAGGTTGCGACCGAGCAAGGGCTTCAACTGCACGATCATGTCGACCGCGTCGATGCTGTCGATGTCCAGGTCGTCGTGCAGCCGCGCTTCGGGCACGATCCTGGCCTCGTCGATCTCGAAGGTGTCGCGCAGGATCGCGGTGATCCGGGCCAGCAGTTCGTTCTTGGTCATGCGATCGCCTTCTGCGCGGAAACGAATTCGGCCAGCGCGCGCACGCTGGAGAAATGCCGACGGGTTTCCTGCGAATCGGCCGCAAGGCTGACCCCGTAGCGCTTCTGCAATGCCAGGCCCAGTTCCAGCGCGTCGATCGAATCCAGCCCCAATCCCTCGACGAACAGCGGCGCGGAAGCGTCGATATCGTCGGGCGTCACGTCTTCCAGCGACAGCGACGCGATGATCAATTCCTTGATCTCGTGCTCAAGTGCCTGCACGCGTGTGTTCTCCCGAAAAATAACCAGCCAGATAGTCGGTCAATCGCCTCGCCGCGACCGCTTCGCCCCCCGAAACGGACCCGTTGTCGTTCAGGAATTGCGCGATGGGCAGGTCTTCCTGAACGTCGACGACGTAATGGAACCGACGCGACGGCACACGATACCATTTTTCGCCCTTTCCCAAGGTCATCGGCGTGCAGCTGAGACGCACCGGCGTGACGTCCAGGCGGCCCCGGACGGCGATGTTCGCCGCCCCGCGCTGCAGGCGCAGCGGTTGCCCGCGCACCGTGCGCGTACCTTCGGGAAAGATCACCAGGCAGCCGCCCTTGCGCACCGCGGCGATGCAGTCGTCGACCAGGCCGCTGCCGTCGTCGTTGCTGACGTAACCGGCGGCCCGCGCCAGCATCACCGGGTTGCGCGCCACCGCCGACTTCACCACGCAATCGGCATTGGGAAGCAGGGAAATCAGGAACACCACGTCGATCAGGGTCGGATGGTTGGCCAGGACCAGCAGGCCTGCGCGGTCCAGGCGTTCGCGGCCGCGGATTTCGTAGGTCAGCACGCCCAGCGCGCGCATCAGTTCGATGTGCCCGGCAAAGCTGGCCTGCACGATCCGCCGCACCAGTCGTTGCCGCCGCTGCGGCTCGCGCACCAGCCAGGAAAGCGGCGCGATCACGCCGAAGCGCAGCAACAGGCCGCCCACGCCGAAGGCAAGGAAACTGAGTCCCGTGGCGACCACGCGCCAGGCATGGTTCAGGCGATCAGGCACGGCGACTCCAGCGCCATTGCACGTTTCCGTTGCGGAACGCCAGTTCGCCATCGCCGGCGAGCAGGAAGCGCAACACGTCGAGGCCATGCGGCAGCGCCGGCGGCGCGGCATCGATGTCCCGTTCGGCAGCGGCGTTGGCCAGCGCGATGCGCGGGCCCTCGCCTTCGCC
>DASRYD010000385.1:0-2360 GCA_035653955.1 Pseudoxanthomonas sp. | reverse complement strand
GACGGATCGCCGCCGGCCCCTGCACCTTCGCGGCCAGCGAGGTCGGTGCGAACGCGACATCGCCACGGTCGTCCGACACCAGGGCGATGCGGCCGTCGCCCAGTTCGCCGAGCGCATCGACCAGGGCTTCGGGCGCATCGACCAGCACGCCTTCGATCAGCTGGCCGAGCGCGCCTTCGACGGCGTTCTCCCAGCCCGGCTCGACGGTCAGCTTCTCGCCGACGCGCGAGGCGCTGTCCAGGCCGCGCGCCTTCAACCAGCTCATCGCGGCACCCTGTTCCTGGCCCAGCGCGGCGTGCTGCAGGGTTTCCAGTGAGGACAGGCGGCCACGCGCTTCCTGCGTGCGCTTGCGCACGTCGGACAGTTCGGTCTGGGTGCCACGCTGCTGTTCCTGCATGTCGGCGGCGCCCTGCTTGCGCGCCTCGACCTGCTCGGCCAGCGTGTCCAGCGATTCCTTCTGGGTGTCGTGCTGCAGCTGCAGGTGTTCGAACGCGGACGCGAGTGCGTCCAGATCCAGCCCGAGGCGTTCGTTGGCCAACGCCTCGCGACGGCGTTCGGCTTCCAGCGACTGGCGGTCGAGGTAGTCCACGCGCGTGCGCTCGACATCGCCGGCACGCGAGGCTTCCGCCGATTCGCGGCTGTGGGTTTCCCAGCGCTGCTGCCAGTCGGACAACCGTGTCTCGGCTTCGCGCAGCGCGTCCTGGCGGAACACATCCTCCTCGCGCAACTGCTCCAGTTGCGGTTCGGCATCGGCGACCGACTCGCGCAGCACATTGAGGCGGGTCTCGTCGCCGCTGATGTGCTGGCCGAGTTCCTGCAGCGCGTTGTGGGCTTCGTCGCGGGCCTTCTTCAGGCGGTCGCCGAGCTCGCGCTGGTGCTGGATCTGCTGTTCGATGCGGGCCAGCGTGCTGCCGACCTGGTAGACCTCGCCCTGCGCCTTGTTGAGGGCGTCGGCGGCTTCCTCGCGGCGCACGCGGTCGGTCTCGAGCAGGCGCTCGGCTTCGCGCTGTTCGGCGATCAGCTGCTGCAGCCTGGTTTCTTCCTGCGACAGCGCCTCGCGCAAGCCCTGCAGCTTGCCGTCCAGGCCGCGGTACTCCAGCGCCTTCCACTCGGCGTCCTTCACCCGGCGCTCTTCCTGCAGCGCCTTGTATTGCTCGGCCTGCTTGGCCTGGCGCTTGAGGTGCTCGAGCTGCTTGCCGATTTCCTCGCGCAGGTCGTTGAGGCGATCGAGGTTCTCGCGGGTATGGCGGATGCGGGTCTCGGTTTCCTTGCGGCGCTCCTTGTACTTGGAGATACCGGCGGCTTCCTCCAGATACACGCGCAGATCTTCGGGACGGGCCTCGATGATCTGGCTGATCATGCCCTGCTCGATGATCGAGTAGCTGCGCGGGCCCAGGCCGGTGCCGAGGAACAGGTCGGTGATGTCGCGGCGGCGGCACTTGGTGCCGTTGAGGTAGTAGTTGCTCTGGCCGTCGCGGCTGACCAGGCGCCGGACCGAAATTTCGTTGAAGGCCGCGAACTCGCCGCTGATGGTGTGGTCGCTGTTATCGAAGATCAGTTCGACCGAGGCCTGCGAGACGGGCTTGCGCGCCGCCGAGCCGGAGAAGATCACGTCGGTCAGCGAATCGCCACGCAGGCGGCTGGCCGAACTCTCGCCCATGACCCAGCGCACCGCATCGATGATGTTCGATTTGCCACAGCCGTTCGGACCGACCACGCCGGTCATGTTGGTCGGCAGGTGCAGCACCGTGGGGTCGACGAAGGACTTGAAACCGGACAGCTTGATGGTGGAAAGGCGCATGCGGCGGTGTCTTCCGGGCACCGCGACCGGACCGGGCCGGCGCGCTGCCGCAAGTGTGAAGTGGGATCAGCTAGGACTGCCAACCTGTTGATTCGTATGACAATCCGACCCGCCCGAAGGCGTGCCAACGAATGAGTATAGCCGCCCCTGCCATGGGATGCCCGGGCCTTCCGGCGCCGTACTCCCGACCACTGCGGGCGTACGGAGAGGCCGGCGCCTGTTAGCATCGCAGGCCGCTTCACCCCTCCTCCCTCACTCATCAACGGTCCCCACTCCGTGTCTCTTTTTGCATCCGTCGAACTGGTGCCCGGCGACCCCATCCTGGGGCTGACCGAGGCTTACAACGCCGATCCCCGCACCCAGAAGGTCAACCTGGGCGTCGGCATCTATTACGACGAACAGGGCCGCATTCCCCTGCTCGATTGCGTCCGCCAGGTGGAACAGGCGCTGGCCGACGCCGCCAAACCGCGCGGCTATCTGCCGATCGACGGCCTGGCCGCCTATGACGCGGCCACCCGCGAGCTGGTGTTCGGCAAGGATTCGGCGCTGGTAGCCGCCG
>DASRYD010000384.1:0-3264 GCA_035653955.1 Pseudoxanthomonas sp. | reverse complement strand
GCGATGGGCGCGAGCATTTCCGGCGCCGGGCCCAGCGTGTTCGGCTGGTTCGAGACGCGCGCGGCGGCGGAAGCGGCGGCACCGAAGATTCGCGAGGCTTTCGCCAAGGCCGGCTTCGACAGCCAGGCCTGGGTATCGCCGATCGACAGTCCGGCGGCGAGGGTGCTTTAGCTTTCCTTCTCCTCTCGGGAGAAGGTGGCGCATAGCGCCGGATGAGGACGGGAGGGTTCCCTTCCAAGGAACGCTCCCGGCTTGTCATTCTCCCGCCCTCATCCGCCCTTCGGGCACCTTCTCCCGGGGGGAGAAGGGCAGAAAACAGCGAAAATCCCCATGAACTTCATCTCCACCCGCAACAATTCTCCCGTAGCTACCCTCAGCCAGGCCATCGCCGCCGGCCTTGCGCCCGATGGTGGCCTGTACGTGCCGGAAACATTGCCGGAACCGCGCGAACTCGCGGTGGGCGCGGATATCGCGGAAACCGCTACATGCCTGCTGTCGCCGTTCTTCGCCGGCGACGGGCTGGAAGGCGACCTGGCTTCGATTTGCCGGTCTGCGTTCGATTTCCCCGTGCCGCTAAAGCCGCTGGCGAGGCTGCACGACCACGTGCTCGAGTTGTTCCATGGCCCGACCGCCGCGTTCAAGGATTTCGGTGCGCGCTTCCTCGCACAATGCCTGACCCGCCTGTGTCGGGATGCGGGCAAGCCGTTGACCATCCTCGTCGCCACCTCCGGCGATACCGGTGCGGCGGTTGCCGCGGCGTTCCACGGACAGCCAGGGCTGCGCGTGGTGGTGTTGTACCCGGATGGCCGCGTTTCGCCGCGGCAAGCGCACCAGCTGGGTTGCTTCGGCGACAACGTGACCGCATTGCGCGTGGCCGGTTCCTTCGACGACTGCCAGGTCCTGGTCAAACAGGCATTGAACGATGCCGCGCTGCAGGCGCAAGCGCCGTTGAGCTCGGCCAACAGCATCAGCCTGGGCCGCCTGCTGCCGCAGATGAGTTATTACGCACATGCGGCGTTGGCGCACCGTGCAGCGACCGGCAATGCGCTGAATTTCGTGATTCCGACCGGAAACCTCGGCAATGCGCTGGCGGCGATCCTGGCGCGTGCGCTGGGTGTGCCGCTGGGCCGCATCGTGCTGGCGACAAATGCCAACCGCGTGCTGCCGGACTATTTCGCCGGCGGCGACTACGCGCCGAAGGCGAGCGTGGCGACGATCGCCAATGCGATGGACGTCGGTGCGCCGAGCAATTTCGAACGCTTGCGCTGGCTGTACCGCGGCGACGAAGCCGCCTTGCGCGCCGCGTTCGTTTCGCGCAGCGTCGACGACGCGACGATCCGCGAAGTCATCGCCCGGCGCTTCCGCGAACACGGCGAGATCTTCTGCCCGCATACGGCGACCGCGATCAAGGTGCTGGAAGACCTGCGCGCGGCGGGCGAGGGTGGAGACTGGGCGGTGGCCGCGACCGCGCATCCGGCCAAGTTCGAAAGCGTGGTCGAACCGTTGATCGGCAGGACCGTCGAAATCCCGCCAGCGCTGGACGAACTGCTGCAACGGCCGGCGCATGCCGAGCCGATTCCGGCCAGTTACGAAGCGTTTCGGCAACGCATCGTGGCGTAAATGCTTTTATGGCAGAGCAAGCCGGGCAAGCCCGGCTCTCAAAGCAATGGCGTCAGCAGCGGCTGCAACTGTTCGCGGCGCCAACCATCCAGCGCCTCGGGCCAGCCGCCGTCGGCATGGGCTTCGATCAGCGCTTCCAGCCAGCGTCGCGAGGCAAGTACGCCATCGGGCAGGCCGAGTTCGCTGCTGCGCAGGCCGACCGCATCCTGCAGGCGCTTGAGCTTCTTCTTCTCCGCGTCGTCGGCGGCGCGCGCCATCGGCGCATCGGCCTCGTCGGCCAGCGGCGTGGACAGCGCTTGCCACAATTTCGCGGCCAGTTTGCGTGGCGATTTCGGTCGCGCATCCAGCCACGCCTGCAGCGCGGCTTCGTCGACGGGCGGCTTGCGCGCCAGTTCCACCGCCATTTCGTTGTCGAGGATCCAACTTCGCGGCTTGTCGCTGGCACGGGCCTGCACGTCGCGCCAGCGCAACAGGCGTAGCAGGATGCGCTGTTCGGCGGCATCGAGGAACTGGGCGCTGCGCAGCGACAGGTGCGGCCAGCGTTCCGGATCGTCGCTGGCGACGCCGGCCACCAGCCGCGCGCAATCGGCGCGCAGCCAGTCGAGACGGCCAAGCGTGGAGAGCTTCGCCTCCAGCGCGAGGTAGATCGCGTCGAGGTGGAGTACGTCGTCGGCGGCGTATTCGAGTTGCGAGGCGCTGAGCGGCCGGCGCATCCAGTCGGACCGGGTTTCGCCTTTCGCCAGTGCGACACCGGTGACGGCCTGCACCAGCTTCTGGTAGCCCAGCCCGCCGCCGACGCCTGCGAGCGCCGCGGCGACCTGCGTGTCGAACAGCGGCGCCGGCAATGCGCCGCAGGCCTGCTTGAACGCGACCAGATCCTCGCTGGCACTGTGCATTACCTTCAGCAGGCCCGGGTCGGCCAGCATCGGGCGCAGCGCGTCGGCCATGCCCGGCCCCAGCGGGTCGACCAGCAGGATGTCGTCGCCCGCGGCGATCTGCACCAGTGCAAGTTGCGGCCAGTAGGTGCGTTCGCGGACGAATTCGGTGTCCAGGCCGATGCGGTCGATGCCCGCCCTGGCCCAGGCGGCGATGTGTTGTTGCAGGGTGTCGGGTGAATCCAGCCAGACCGGCACGAAAACTCCAGGAATGCATCGGGGTCGCGATGCGGCGACAATAGCCGATAGTGCTCGTTCCGCCTACCTCGGCGTGGAGGAAGATGCTGCTGCGCGGATTCATCCTGCTGCTCCCCCTGTCGCTGTGCGCCTGCCAGCGTTCGCCGCATGCGTCGGCATCGCGTGGCGCCGCGATGGCCGGGGAAGGCGGCCAAGTGACCGTGGGTGCGGACGAGGGCGACAGTGCCGCGCTGAATTGGCGGCCGCCATCGCTGTTGCTTGCCGAGACCGACATTCCCGCGGCACGCCGTCGCGCAGCGCGCGCGTTGTCGCAACAGCGCCTGTTCGCCACGGCCGACGATGCGATTCCGTTGTACCTGGCGATCCTGGCGGTGAAGCCGGATGACGCTGCGGCTCGCGCAGGCCTGGACAAGTCTCGAGAAGCGCTGCTGAAGCAGGGCGACGCCGCCCTGCGCAGTGTCGACAGCGAGGCCGACGTGCTGGGCGAATCGTTGCGCGAGGCGAGGCAGGT
>DASRYD010000383.1:0-2787 GCA_035653955.1 Pseudoxanthomonas sp. | reverse complement strand
ACGGCGTATACGGCTCGCATTGGGCCTGGGCGCTGAAGGGCGACGCTCATCGCACCGCGGCGCGCCTGGTCGCGGAAGGCGCGCTGCCGCCGCTCGCGCTGCTGATGCCGTCGGATGGGTTGTGGGGCGATGGTTCCGGTTACGTAGCGCACGCGGCACAGGATTTCGAGCGCTGGATCGTCGATGAAGTCCCCGCGCTCGCCGTTGAGACCATCCCGGGTTGCACGTCTCGTTCGCCTCTGTTCATCGCCGGACTCAGCATGGGCGGCTTCGGCGCCTTGCGCCTGGCCGGCAAGCATCCGGGACGGTTCGCGGCGGCGGCGGCGCATTCGGCGATGACCGACATCGCCCAGTTCGATGGCCTGGTCGAAGACGACCGCGCAGGCTGGAGCGGGGCCGAAGCCGATCGCTGCGTCGCCGCCGCTCTGCTTGATGCGAAGGGTGCGTTGCCGCCGATCCGTTTCGATTGCGGGCGCGACGATCCCTTCATCGAAGCCAATCGCGGCCTGCACGCCGCGCTCGACGATGCCGGCATCGCGCATCGCTACGTCGAGCGCGACGGCGGTCACGATTGGTCCTACTGGAACGCCGCGCTCGATGGCACGCTGCGTTTCTTCGGCCGCGTGCTGCGTGGCGCCGGCGACGTATACGAGGAGAATCCATGAATCCGATCCGCACGCTGGCCGTCCTGGCGACGGCGATCGCTTGCAACTTCGTGGGAGCGACCTGGGTCGCGAATGCTTCTGCTGGAGTTGGGCAGGACGGGCAAAAAGCAATCGCGACCCAGGCCGCTCCCACAAAAGCATCTCCCGCGAAAGCAGTCTCCACGAAGGCCGCTCCCGCGAAGGCCGGCGAGGAGGTCTTCTACCACGTGTTCTTCCGCAGCTTCGCCGACGGCGATGGCGACCGCATCGGCGACCTGAAGGGCATGACCGCAAGGCTCGATTACCTGAAGCGACTGGGCATCACCTCGATCCTGCTGACGCCGCTGCAGCCTTCGCCGTTCTATCACAACTATTTCGCCACCGATTTCGAAAGCATCGAGCCGGCCTACGGCACGATGGACGACTATCGTGCCTTCCTCCGCGCCGCGCACGCCCGCGGATTGAAGGTGTACCTGGACATGGAGATCCAGTACGTCGGCGAAGGCCATCCATGGTGGACGCGGTCCGTCGGCAAGCCGCAGGCGCCGTTCTCCGATTTCCTGCTGTGGCGCGACAAGGCGCGCACCGAGGCCGAGCCCTTCCTCAACCAGACACGCTGGGAAGGCTACGACGGCCGCATGATCGGCATCGCCATGGTCGACCTGAACTCGCCGAAGGTGCGCGATTATTTCCAGCGCGTATTGCTGCAATGGGCCGACCCGCACGGCGACGGCAGCGGCCGCGACGGCGCGGACGGCTTCCGCATCGACCACATGATGGACGATCTCGACAACAAGCATCTCGCCACGGGCTTGTTCGGGACGTTCTGGAAACCGATCTTCGACGCGTTGCGCCAGCGCCGCCCCGGCTTCCGGATCATGGCCGAGCAGTCCGATTGGGGCTACGGCGCGGACTGGCTGGTGCGCGGCCACGCCGACATGGTTTTCGCCTTCCCGTTGCGCGGTGCGATCAACAAGCTGGACAAGGGCGGGATCGTCAAGGCGCTGCGCGAAACCGAACGCCTGACGCCGGCGGGCAAGAGCCAGATCGTGTTCCTCGAAAACCACGACACCGACCGCTTCATGTCGCTGGTCGGCGGCGACGCGGCGAAGGCGCGCGCCGGCGCTGCCATCATGCTGTTGGCGCGCGGCGAACCCCTGGTCTACTACGGCCAGGAACTCGGCATGCGCGGCATCACCGGCAAGGTCGGCCTGTCCGATGCGAACCACATCCCGTTGCGCGAGGCGATGCGCTGGTCGGCCGACCTCGACGCGCCGGGTTCGGCGATCTGGTACCGGGGCGACAAGCCCTGGTGGACGGATCGCTACAGCCGCAGCGACGATGGCGTCTCGGTGCAGGAACAGGACAGCAGCCCGGATTCGCTGCTGAACTGGTATCGCCGATTGCTGGCGTTGCGGCAGTCGCGTCCGGAATTGCGCCATGGCGCGCAGCGCATCCTCTGCGACGATGCCGGGCCGGTACTGTGCCTGCTGCGGGAGGCGGACGGGCGGCGCACCTTGTTGCTCGCCAATCTCGGCGATGAGGCGGCGACGCCGAGCGTGGGCAGCGAAATCGCCGGCCTGCCTTGGATCGACCTGTTCGGCGGCAAATCCGCGAAGCAGCCGATCCATCCGGACTCCCTGTCGCTGCCGCCGATGGGCATTCGCATCTTGGGGACGCCCTGAGGCCGCGGAGCAGACCCTGCCCGCGCTTTCTCGGGATACACGACGTGGGAGCGACGTAAGTCGCGAACGATTCGCCACTTGCCGGTTTCGGCACGCCGCAACCACTCCCACGCCGGGCGTCATCGCACCCATCGCAGGCAGGGTCCGCCCCTACAATGACGACATGATGGTGCCCCACCTCGACCGTCCGATCTGCGAACCGGTGGAATTGCGTCCCGGCGCGCGCCTGCGCGTGCGCCGGGTGGCCGAAGGCCGGGGTGCCGAGCCGAGCGCGCCGTTCCCGCATTACCACGACGTCTGCGAGCTGGTGCTGTTCGGCCGGGTGCGCGGCGACTTCGTCGCCGATGGCGTTCGCTATCCGCTGTCGCGCGGCTGTCTCGTGTTCGTGCCCTCGTTGCGCCAGCACGATTTCGCATTGGCCGGCGGCGCGCGCGACTGGACCCTGGTGCAGATCGATC
>DASRYD010000382.1:0-2917 GCA_035653955.1 Pseudoxanthomonas sp. | reverse complement strand
CCCGCGCCGGCGGCGTGATCGCGCAGGCCGCGGCCGAACTGGGCCTCAGTCGCCAGGCGCTGTACCGGCGCATGGAGCGCCACGGCATCAAGCCGGCGTGAACCCTTCCGAATGATGATCCGCCGCTCGCTCGCCGGTCGCCTGCTGTCCTGGCTGCTGCCGTTGTTCGCGCTGGCGGTCGCGCTGCCGCTGCTGTTGTCGCTCTGGCTCGACGATGTGTGGCTGATCGCCTTGCTGTCGGCGATCGTCGTGCTGCCGCTCGCATCGTGGGCGATCCATCGCGCGTTGCGTCCGCTGGGCGCGCTGTTCCGCGCACTGGCCGGCAGCGTCAATACCCTGCGCGACGGCGAATACAACTCCGGCATCCACTGGCGCGGCAACGACGAACTGGCCGAACTGGTGCGCGCGCATGCCGATCTCGGCGAGGTGCTGCGCGACCAGCGCCAGAGCCTAGTGCAGCGCGAATTGCTGCTCGACACGATGGTGCAGAACACGCCGGTGGCGATGCTGCTGGTCGCCGCCGGCGGCGACCGCGAACGCCGCGTGGTGTTCGCCAATCTCGCCGCGCGCAAACTGCTGCACGGCGGCTGGAAACTGGAAGGCCAGCGCTTCGACGAACTGGTCGCGCGAGCGCCGGTGGAAATGCGCGAAGCGATGGCGCGCAGCGGGGACAGCCTGTTCGTGATCGGCGGCGAAGAGGCGGAAGAAGGCGGCGCGCAGGCCGAGGAACAGGTCTACCACCTGGCCCGCCGCCAGTTCCGCCTCAATGGCAAGCCGCACGAACTGTTGCTGCTGCGCCTGCTGACCAGCGAACTGCGCCGCCAGGAGGTGCAGACCTGGAAGAAGGTGATCCGGGTGATCAGCCACGAGCTGAACAATTCGCTGGCGCCGGTGGCGTCGCTGGCCCATTCGGGCGCCGAGCTGGTGCGGCGCGGCCGTTACGAACGCCTCGACGACGTGTTCGCCACCATCGAGGACCGCGCGCGCCACCTCGAGGGTTTCATCCGCGGCTACGCGCGCTTCGCCAAGTTGCCGCAGCCGCAGTTGCAGACGGTCGACTGGGGCGTGTTCCTCGCCGGCCTGCAGCGGCAGATCGACTTCCGTCTCGAGGACCCGATCGAAGACCTCAGCGGCCGCATCGATGCCGCGCAGATCGAACAGGCGTTGCTGAACCTGCTGAAGAATGCGCACGAATCCGGTTCGCCGCACGAAGACGTCGCGCTGCGCCTGACCCGCCTGCCCGACTGGCTGCGCATCGAAGTGCTCGACCGCGGCGGCGGCATGAACGACGCGGTGCTGCAGAACGCGCTGGTGCCGTTCTATTCGACCAAGCGCAACGGCACCGGCCTGGGCCTGGCCCTGACTCGCGAGATCGTCGAAGCGCACGGTGGCCGCCTGTCGCTGCACAACCGCGAAGGCGGCGGCCTGTGCGTGGCGATGCAGCTGCCCCTGCCGGCCGCGTGATTCAACGTCCGGGCCGGTACGGGTCCGGGATCGCAAGGTACACCGTGCTCCACAGCTGCGCGGCGTTGGATTCGTCGGCGTCGCCATGGCCTTCGCCGAACGGCACCGGCCGATAGCGGCCGTCGGCGTACGCCCACGACCACAACTCGGACGTGCGCATCGCATCGGTGGCTTCGATCGCCCGCCACAGTCGCTTCTGCGCATCCTTCAATCCGCCGCGGACATCCTCGGGCAGATCGCGGCGCTGCAACTGGCGCTCCAGGCCCGCGGCCATCAACGCCTGCTGCCACGACCAGACCACGGCGCCGTGATAGGCGTTGCGGCCGAAGTCCGCGACGACACCGGCGTCCGCGAAGGCCGGGTTGGCGACCAGCATGCCGGCATCGGTCATCAACCCCGCCGGGAACGGACGCAGCGTGGCTTCGACCATGCCCCGCAACGTCTTCGTCTCCGGATCGCGGAACAGCAGCGCGAAACCACCATCGGAATGCAGTACCGGGATCGGCTTGCCTGCCTTGTCCAGCGCCAGGGCGTCGAAACGCAGCGCGCCTGTGGACAGGCTGGCCGATGCCGACGCCGGATCCACGCCCAGTGCCGCCGCGTAGCGTTGGATCTTCGCGCGTGCCGCGGCGGCAGGCAACTCCACCCGGAACAACGAGGGTGCGCGTTGCGACCAGACCGCACCGACTGCGCTGACGGTTGAGAAGGCCTGACGTTGTACTGCCGTCGCGTGCGGCTGCAACAGACCCGCTTGTTGGAAGCGCGCGATCGCCTCGAGTGCCGCCGGCATCAGTACGGCATTGACGTCGTAGGCGTAACGTCCGCCGGCCAGGCCCCGTTCGCTGTCGCGCCACTGACCGACGTTGAAGCCCGGCTTCAGCGATACCAGGTTGCGCGCGACCGGATCGCGGGCGAAAGCCTGCGCCGAGCGCAGCACGAAGTCGAAGTTGCGCGCCAGCGCGGCGCCCAGCGTTTCTCCCGCGGTCGTCTTGCGCGCGAGGAAGGCTGCGGCGCGTTCGCGGCCTTCGCGCCGGTCGAGCAGCCAGGCCGCGGCGACCGGCGCCAGCATCAGGTCGTCGTCGACCATCTTGTAGTCGTAGATCGGCGCGTCTTGGGCCTGCGCCGCCGGCACGTCGCCCTTGCGCCGGCGCAATACCGCGAATTCGCCGATGTCTTCCTCGTGCGCGACTTCGCCTTGCGCGTCCAGCCGCTCCAGTACCGAGGCGAGCCCGTCCTCGATGGGTTCGGCCCGCAGCGCCGGCATCAGCAGGCGCAACGACATCAGCGTGTCGCGACCGAAATAGGTATCGAAGCGCCATGAGCCGGCGAGGAACTTCTCCCGGTAGCTGAGGAACTCGAGCGCCTCGCGGCTGCGCTGATCGTCGCCTGCCGCCTCGTCGAACAGGGCGGCGGCAGGCAGCGGTGTGAGCGGGCGCTCGCCGGTCAGCGCGGT
>DASRYD010000381.1:0-4657 GCA_035653955.1 Pseudoxanthomonas sp. | reverse complement strand
GACGGCGTGCCCGTGGCCACGCTCATCGCAGGCGAATTCATGCCGCTGCCGGACCTGTCGCCAGCCGACCAAGCGGCGGCGCGGATGGTGCTGCTCCGTGCGCCGTCCGTGCTCGCTGACTCCGCGCAGGGACACGGATCCCGGCCGGTGGCCGATCCGCTTGGCCTGCATTCCTGACGGAAGGTTCCGCGGGACGTTTCGCGAATCGATCAGATGGTTTCGAGCTGGCGGCCGATCCACAAGGCCTGGTAAAGCAGCGCAGCCACGGCGAAGCCGCCGTGGTAGGACCGGTTTCGCGTGGCCATGGCAATGAGGCAGCCGATGATGTAGGCGAGGTTGCGGAACACGTATTCGCCGCCGAAACTGTGGAAATACGCCGGTCCCTTGATCCAGGTGTCGACGAAATCGACGGCGAAGGCCAGCGCCAGCAAGCCGAAGAACCAATACCGCCGATCCTGGAAATAATCCCGGTAGCTCTGGCCTTCCTCCAGGTTTTCCGGAAACACCAGCGTGCACAACAGGTACAGCAACAGCGCGTAGAGCGTGACGAAGAGGTACAGGTTGAAATTCCAGCGGACCATCCCGGACAGGCGGAACTCCCACCACCAGAACAGCAGCAGGTAGGAGAACATGAAGATCGCCCACAGCAGGTGGACCCAGTACAGCGGGCGATGGCGTGGGCGCTCGACGATGCGAGCGAAGTGGCGCAGCAGGTGGGTCAGGCTGAGGCCGACCACCATGCCCAGCAGCACGCGCACATGCAGGTAGACGGTTTCCATCGAGGCGGGGTCGGGCGCGTGCGGCGAAACGGGCATGCGGCGTGTCCTGCGGAGCGGTCGGGTGCGAGGCTAGCGCATCACCCGTTGGCGTACCAGCCACACACCAACGCCTCCAAAAAAAGAAACGCCGCCCGGAGGCGGCGTCGTCTTGCATCGTCGCAGCGGCGGTTACCGGTTCGCGCCGGTGGTCAATCCGCGCTTCTCCAGCAGCGGCTCGATCTTCGCTTCGTAACCGGAGAAGTTGGGGAACAGCTTGCCGGCCTCGATCTCGCCGCCCGGCGCCAGCACGAATTCGCGCATGCGCTCGCCGTTGTCGCGCAGCAGGCCGCCGTGCTGGCGGATATACTGCTCGGTGTTCGCGCCCAGCACTTCCGACCAGATGTAGGCGTAGTAGCCGGCCGCGTAACCGCCCATGATGTGGCTGAAGTAGGGCGTCCTGTAGCGCGGCGGCACCGGCGCGTAATCGATGCCGTCGGCCTTCAGCGCTTCGGCCTCGAAGGCCATCACGCCGGACGCGTCGGGGATCTTGTCCAGCGGCAACTGGTGCCAGCGCTGGTCCAGCATCGCCGCGCCGAGGTATTCGGTGGTGGCGAAGCCCTGGTTGAACTTCGACGCCGCGACGACCTTGTCCAGCAGTTCCTTCGGCATCGGTGCGCCGGTCTGGTAATGCTTGGCGTAGTTGGCCAGCACTTCCGGCCAGTCGGCCCACATCTCGTTGACCTGCGACGGGTATTCGACGAAGTCGCGCGGCACGTTCATCGAGAAATACGGATAGCGCACGTCCTGGAAGAAGCCGTGCAGCGCGTGGCCGAACTCGTGGAACGCGGTGGTGACCTCGTCCCAGGTCATCAGCGTCGGCTTGCCTTCCGATGGCTTGGGGATGTTGAGGTGGTTGGCCACGACCGGCTTCTCACCGAGCAGCGCGGACTGGCTGACGTAGGTGTTCATCCACGCGCCGCCGCGCTTGGAATCGCGTGCGTACGGGTCGAAGATGAAGATCGCCAGGCGCTGTCCGTCCTTGTCGAACACGTCGTAGACCCAGGTGTCCGGATGGTACTTCGGCAGGTCGGGACGGGCCTTGAAGCTGATCCCGTACAGCTTGTTGGCGGCGAAGAACACGCCGTTCTTCAGCACGTTCCTCATCTCGAAATACGGCTTGAGCTGCGACTCGTCGAAGCTGTACTTGGCCTGGCGCACCTTCTCGCTGTAATACGACCAGTCCCATGGCGCCAGCTGGAAGGACGGCTGGCCCTTGGCCTTCTGTTCGGCGTCGATCATCGCCTGCAGGTCGCCGGCCTCGCGCCTGGCATTGGCCACCGCGGCCGGCGCCAGCTGGCGCAGCATCTTGTTGACGTTGTCCTGGTTGGCCGCGGTCTCGTCGGCCAGGACGAAATTGGCCGAAGTGTCGTAGCCCATCAGCTTCGCCCGTTCGGCACGCAACTTCAGCACCTGCGAGACGATGGCGGTGTTGTCCCACTGGTTGCCGCGGCTGCCGCGCGCCACCGAGGCCCGGTACAGGCGCTCGCGCAGGGCGCGGTCCTCCAGTTGCGCCTCGGCGGGTTGGCCGGTGGTGTTGAGCAGGGCGATCACGTACTTGCCGTCCAGCTTGCGCGCCTTGGCGGCTTCGGCGGCGGCGGCGATCTGCTCGTCGCTCATGCCCTTCAGTTCGTCGCGACTGTCGACCACGATGGCGGAATCGTTGACCTCGGCCAGCACGTTCTTGTTGAACTGCGTGCCCAGTTTCGACATTTCGGTGTTGATCTCGCGGATGCGCGCCTTCTGCGCTTCGCTCAGCGCGGCGCCGGCGCGGACGAAGTCCTCGTAGCGTTTCTCCAGCAGGCGGCGGTCGATGGCATCCAGGCCCAGGGTGTCGCGCTGGTCGTACAGCGCCTTGATCCGGGCGAACAGCTTCGGATTCAGGGCGATGGCGTCGTTGTGCGCGGAGAACTTCGGCGCGTATTCGGTCTGCAGCTTGTCGCGGGCTTCGGTCTTGTCGGTGCCGACGAGGTTGCCGAACACGCTGCGCGCGCGACCCAGCAGCTGGCCGCTCTTCTCCATCGCCACGATGGTGTTCTGGAAAGTCGGTTTTTCCGGGTTGTCGGCGATGGCGTCGATTTCCCGCAGTTCCTGGGCCATGCCGGCGTCGAAGGCCGGGGCGAAGTCGCTGTCCTTGATCTTGTCGAACTGCGGATAGTTCAGGTCCAGCGGGCTGGGCGCGGCGAACGGGCCGCCATCATTGGCTGGGTATGTCGCGGGGGAAGACATCTGCGATTCCTTGGCGTTCTGGGCCACGGCCGGGGCGGACAGCGCGGTGGCGATTGCGAGCGCAAGCGCGCCGGCGAAGGTGGGCTTCATGTGGATCTCGATCGGACGGGTGGACAGGGGCGCAAGCCTAGCCCAGCCGGAACGGCGTGGCCCGTGACGAATGGCATGGGCCGAAGCCGGCCCGTAGCGTACCGCCAAGCTTGGCCGGGCCGCCACGTTTTGCGCGACAATCGTGGCCCCGACTCCACGAGGCATGCGCATGGCCACCACCGCCTACGATTTCGAAGCCACCGCCCTGGACGGTTCGTCGCAGCCGCTGTCCGAATGGCGCGGCAAGGCGCTGTTGATCGTCAACGTGGCCAGCAAGTGCGGCTTCACTCCGCAATACGAGGGCCTGGAGAAGCTGTGGCGCGACTACCGCGACAAGGGTCTGGTGGTGCTCGGCTTCCCCTGCGACCAGTTCGGCCACCAGGAGCCGGGCGATGCCGACGAGATCAGGAATTTCTGTTCGCTGACCTACGACGTGACCTTCCCGATGTTCGCCAAGATCGAAGTCAACGGCGCCGGCGCGGATCCATTGTGGCAATGGCTGAAGAAGCAGAAGGGCGGCTTGCTCGGCATCGGCGCGATCAAGTGGAACTTCACCAAGTTCCTGGTCGGCCGCGACGGCCAGGTGATCGCGCGCTACGCGCCGACCGACAAGCCGGAATCGCTGGCAAAGGACATCGAGAAGGCGTTGGGCTGAGGCCTACTTCTCGACGAAGGCGCGCTCGAACACGTACTGCCCCGGCGTGCCGATGCGCGGCGCGGCGTTGAAGCCGCGGCCGTCGAGCAGGGCGCGGAAGTCGGCCAGCATCTGCGGGCTGCCGCAGATCATCGCGCGGTCGTGTTCGGCGTCCAGCGGCTCGATGCCGAGGTGCCGCATCATCCGGCCGTCGGCCATCAGCTCGGTCAGGCGGCCGTGCTGGTCGTGGCCATTGAATTCGAATGGCTCGCGCGACACCGCCGGGTAGTACTTCAGCTTGGCGGAGATCGCCTCGCCGAGGAATTCGTGGCGTGGCAGTTCGTTGACGATGTAGTCGCGGTAGGCCAGGTCGGCCGCGCCGCGCACGCCGTGGCACAGCACGACCTTGTCGAAGCGCTCGTAGGTTTCCGGGTCCTTGATCACCGACAGCCACGGCGCCAGGCCGGTGCCGGTGCCCAGCAGGTACAGGTTGCGGCCGGGATGAAGGTCGGAAATCAGCAGGGTACCGGTGGGCTTCTTGCCGACCAGGATGCTGTCGCCCGGCTTGATGTGCTGCAGGCGTGAGGTCAGCGGGCCGTTGGCCACCTTGATGCTGAAGAACTCGAGCTGTTCCTCCCAGTTGGCGCTGGCGACGGAATACGCGCGCATCAGCGGCTTGTCCTCGGCTTCCAGACCGATCATCACGAACTGGCCGTTGTCGAAGCGGAAGCCGTCGTCGCGGGTGGTGGTGAAACTGAAGTAGGCGTCCGTCCAGTGGCGGACGTCGAGCACCGTCTCGGTGCCGAAGGCGGAAGACATGGGGGGAACGTGGTGAAAGCGTCGGCGCGCATTGTACTGTGGGAGCGGCCTGGGTCGCGAATGCTTTTGC
>DASRYD010000380.1:0-1658 GCA_035653955.1 Pseudoxanthomonas sp. | reverse complement strand
CCGCGCCCGGCACCAGCGGCGCGGCCTTCCACGGCTTCACGGCGGCGTTGACGCGCTCGGCCAGTGCGCGCAGGTCGTTGTCGTTGGCGAGGTTGGCGCCCATGGAATTGTCTCGGTCGGAAGTCGGAATCGGAGCGGGCTGCTGGCGGAACAGGTCGCGCGGCAGCGGGATGCGCGGGTGCGGGATCGAATCGAAGTTCGATACGGTTTCCACCGGGTCGCGGATCAGGTCGTCGATGGCCACGCTCTCGTCGGTGATGCGATTGACGAAGCTGGAATTGGCGCCGTTCTCCAGCAGGCGCCGTACCAGATACGGCAGCAGGTCCTCGTGCGAACCCACCGGCGCGTACACGCGGCACGGCACGCCGAGGCGGTCGGCCGGCACGACCTCGGCGTACAGGTCATCGCCCATGCCGTGCAGCTTCTGGTGCTCGTACGGGCGGCCTTCGGAAATCGAGCGGATCGCGGCGATGGTCTGCGCGTTGTGGGTGGCGAACATCGGATACAGCGCGTCGCCGTGACCGAACATGCGCCGCGCGTTGGCGAAATACGACACGTCGGTGTTCGGCTTGCGGGTGAACACCGGGTAGCCGGGGTGGCCGTCGATCTGCGCGCGCTTGATCTCCGCATCCCAGTACGCGCCCTTGACCAGGCGCACCGGCATGCGCCGGCCGACGCGGCGGGCGAGGTCGGCGAGGAAGTCGATCACGTACGGGGTGCGCTTCTGGTAGGCCTGCACCGCAAGGCCATAGCCTTCCCAGCCGTCCAGCGACCGGTCGGAGAAGGTCGCTTCGATCAGGTCCAGCGACAGTTCCAGGCGGTCGGCTTCCTCGGCGTCGATGGTGAAGCCGATGCCGTAGGACCTGGCAAGCTGCGCCAGTTCGAGGATCGCCGGGGCCAGTTCCTTCATCACCCGCGCGCGCTTGGCGTGCTCGTAGCGCGGGTGCAGCGCGGACAGCTTGATCGAGATGCTCGGCGCGGCGAACACGTCCGCGAAGGGTCCCGTCTTGCCGATGGAATGGATCGCGTCGCGGTAGGCCTGCAGGTAGCGCGCGGCATCCTTCGCCGTCAGCGCGCCTTCGCCGAGCATGTCGAAGGAATAGCGATAGTCGGCGTTGCCGCCCTTGCGCGAACGGGCGAGGGCTTCGCCGATGGTCCGGCCCATCACGAACTGGTGGCCCATGATCCGCATCGCCTGGCGCACCGCCAGCCGGATCACCGGCTCGCCGACCCGGCCGACCAGGCGCTTGAACGCGCCGCGGACGTTGGCCCGGGTCAGGTCGTTCAGCGACACCAGCTTGCCGGTCAGCATAAGGCCCCAGGTCGAGGCGTTGACCAGCACCGAGTCGCTCTGGCCCAGGTGTTTTTCCCAGTCGGCGTCGCCCAGCTTGTCGCGGATCAGCGCGTCGGCGGTGTCCTGGTCGGGGATGCGCAGCAGCGCTTCGGCCACGCACATCAACAGCACGCCCTCCTCGCTGCCCAGGTCGTACTGGCGCATGAAGGCCTCGATGGCGCCCTGGTCCTGGGCGCGGGCGCGGACCCGCTTCACCAGGTCCACAGCCAATTTCTGGGCCTGGGCCTGTTCGGCGGCGGGCAGGCGGGCCTGCTCGAGCAGTTCGCGGACGTGTTCGGTCTCGTCGCGCAGCCAGGCGGCCGTG
>DASRYD010000379.1:0-3079 GCA_035653955.1 Pseudoxanthomonas sp. | reverse complement strand
CGCGAATGCAGTTACCCAGAGTCCGGCGGTACGGAAAGCATTCGCGGCCAAGGCCGCTCCCACGACGGTACTGCGATGCAGTCTCGGCAACCGCATCCATTCCGCCCATTGGCCGAAGGTACAAGTGAAGCTTTCGCTGGTCCTGCCTAGTCTCTGCACCGAATGGGCGGCAGCGGTCGTCCGCAGGTCATACCCTTGAGGAGGGGAACGATGAAGCGCAAGTATTTGAGCCTGGCCATCGCCGCCATGCTGGTCTCGCCGGCGGCGTGGGCGCAGGACGCGGCGGCGACCGATGGTGGCGACAAGGCCAGTGAAGCCAAGACCCTCGACTCGGTCAAGGTCACCGCGCGCAAGCGCGAGGAAACCCTGCAGGAAGTGCCGGTCGCGGTCACCGCGTTCACGCCCGAGACGCTGGAGAAGCTCAACGTGCGCGACCTGAGCGACCTCGACGCGCAGGTGCCGAACCTGACCGTATACGCCGCGCGCGGTTCCACCAGCACGGTCACCGCCTACATCCGCGGCGTCGGCCAGGCCGACCCGCTGTGGGGCGTCGACCCGGGCGTGGGCATCTACCTGGACGACGTCTACATCGCCCGCCCGCAGGGCGCGCTGCTCGACGTGTTCGACGTGGAGCGCATCGAGGTGCTGCGCGGCCCGCAGGGCACGCTGTACGGCAAGAACACCATCGGCGGCGCGATCAAGTACATCTCGCGCGGCCTGCCGAAGGAAACCACCGGTTTCGCCTCGGTCACCGTAGGCAACTACAACCAGCTCGACGCCAAGGCGGCGATCGGCGGTTCCATCGGCGGTCCCGACAGCGGCCTGCGCGCGCGCGTGGCCGTGGCCAGCATGAACCGCGACGGCTTCGGCGAGAACCTGTATACGAAGCAGGAAGTCAGCGACAAGGAAATCAACGCGGCGCGCGTGCAGCTGGGCGCCTACGCGGGCGACGACTTCGATGTGCAGTTCGCCCTGGACTGGATGGACGACCAGTCCGGCGTGCGCGGGGCGAAGATGCTGGCGGCCAACCCACTGGCCCCGGCCTACCCGCCGCTGGACGACCGCTACGACATCCGCAGCGGCATGAAGAACATCAACGACACCACCATGAAGGGCGGGTCGATGACGGTGAACTGGCGTCCGAACGAGGACTGGGCGTTCAAGTACGTGATCGCCAAGCGCGAGTCGGATACCGAGACCAACATCGATTTCGATACCACGCCGCTGACTCTGGTCGACGTGCGCGCCTTCTACAACGACAGCCAGGTCAGCAACGAAATCCAGGCCAACTACGACGGCGGCGGCCGTGCGCGGGGCGTGATCGGCGTGTACGCGTTCAACGGCGATGCCGGCGGCCAGGTGCTGAACCATTTCTACAATCCGTTGCTGGCCACCGGTCTGACCAATCCGCTGTTCGGCGACACCCAGGGCGTGGTCAATACCAAGAGCGTCGCGGTTTATGCCGACTGGACCTTCGATCTGACCGAAAGGCTGAAGCTGGACGTGGGCGCGCGCTACACCGACGAGGACAAGCACGCCATCGCGCTGAACCGCTTCTACACCGGCCTGGATTACGCGACCTCATGGGGCACGGCGGCGAATTTCGACAAGACGGTCAATTTCAAGAACGTTTCGCCGAAGGTGTCGCTGGACTACCAGATCACCCCCGACATCATGGTGTACGGGTTGGCCTCGCGCGGCTTCAAGTCGGGTGGTTACAACATCCGCGCCAACACCACCTCGGTGCCGCGTTCGGGCGAGCCGTTCGACGACGAAAGCGTCGACAGCTATGAGATCGGCGCCAAGATGGGCCTGTTCGACCAGAAGCTGTTCCTGAACCTGGCGGCGTTCCACAACGTGTACAAGGACATCCAGCTGTCGGTGTTCACTTCGTATACGCTGCCGAACGGCTCGCAGAGCTTCTTCGGCGACTTCACCAACGCGGGCAAGGGCACGGTCGACGGCCTCGAGGCGGAATACCAGTGGCTGCCGAGCGAGCACTGGGCGATCACCGGCAACCTGGCCTGGCTGGACGCGAAGTACGACGAGTTCATCACCTCCGGCGTGAACGTCGCCAAGTCGCAGAAGTTCACCAACGCGCCGGAGTTCTCGGGCGCGCTGAACGTGGAATGGCGCACCGTGCTGGCCAATGGCGGCGACCTGTCGGCGCGGGTCGGCTACAGCTACCAGAGCGAAGTGTGGCCGACCACCGACCTGAGCCCGCTGATCAAGCAGGATGGCTATGGCCTGCTCAATGCCGGTGTCGTCTGGAAGCTGGACGATGCGTGGTCGTTCTCGTTGCAGGGCAGCAACCTGGCCGACGAGGAATACCGCACCACCGGCTACAACATCGGCGCTTACGGCGTGCTGACCGGCTTCTACGGTCCGCCGCGCCAGTTCAGCCTGACCGCGCGCTACGACTTCTGACGCGGCCACGGATGGGGAACGACGCGGCGGTCGGCGCAGGCCCTCCGCCGCGTTCGTTTATGCTTCGCGGATGAGGGGGAGTCCGCCAGCGTTCAGCCGATGCTTTTGTGGGAGCGACTTTGGTCGCGATGCTTTTGAGCAAGAGCATTCGCGACCAAAACCGCTCCCACAGAGGGATTTTCTTGAAGGAACGGAGCCATGCTGAGCGTCGGCGCGGTCGCCTCGGCCGGCCTGCTGTGGCTGGCGCTGATGTTCGCCACCGCGCTGTACGGCGAACGTCATCCGATGTTGTTCGCCCGGCACTGGCGCCATGTCTACGCATTGTCGCTGGCGGTGCATTGCACTTCGTGGACGTTCTACGGCACGGTCACCCAGGCCGCGCGTTACGGCTGGCCGCTGCCGCCGACCTTCCTCGGCGCGATCCTGTTCTATGCGCTGGCCGTGGCCTTCATGGTGCGGCTGGTGCGGCTGGCGCGGGAAACCAACGCCACCTCCATCGCCGACCTGATCGCGACGCGGCTGGGCAAGGACGCGTGGCTGGCCGCGACCGTCACCGCGATCGCCGTGCTGGGCCTGATACCGTACATCGCGCTGCAGCTGAAGGCGGTGACGATGAGCTTCGCCACGCTGACTTCCGGCGCCGGCAGCGCGC
>DASRYD010000378.1:0-4538 GCA_035653955.1 Pseudoxanthomonas sp. | reverse complement strand
GGCGCAAGCCATTGAGCGCAAAGCGCTTGCTGCGCGCTGCCTGACCTACGGCAGGGGAGCGGCCCGGAAACCTGTGCTAGCGTCGGCGGCTCGTTCAATCCGGAGCCGCCGATGTCCCGATTCGTCCTGGCCTGCCTGGCCGCAGGTCTTGCCGCTGGCGCGGCCTCCATGCAGCAAGCCCATGCACAGGAGAAGCCCGTGGCCAACGATCCCTACGCCTGGCTGGAAGACGTCGAGGGCCAGAAGCCGCTGGATTGGGTCAAGGCCCAGAACGCCAGGACCGAAGCCGAAATCGCCGCCACGCCGGCGTTCAAGCAACTCGAGTCGGACATCCTCGCGATCCTCGATTCGGACGCGAAGATCCCCGGCGTCGAGAAGATCGGCGATTACTACTACAACTTCTGGAAGGACAAGCAGCATGAGCGCGGCCTGTGGCGGCGCACCACGCTGGACGAATACCGCAAGCCGCAGCCGCGGTGGGAAACCGTGCTGGATCTCGATGCCCTGAACAAGGCCGAAGGCGCCAACTGGGTCTGGCACGGCGCCGATTGCCTGCGCCCGGATTACAAGCGTTGCCTGATCGCGCTGTCGCGCGGCGGTTCCGACGCCGACGTGACCCGCGAATTCGACCTGACCACCAAGGGCTGGGTGAAGGACGGGTTCTTCCGTCCCGAGGCCAAGGGCGGGCTGGGCTGGAAGGATGCCGACACCGTCTACGTCTACACCGACTTCGGCCCCGGCAGCATGACCAGCTCCGGCTATCCGCGCGTCGCCAAGGAGTGGAAGCGCGGCACGCCGCTGTCGGCGGCCAGCGTGGTCTACGAAGGCAAGCCGGACGACATGTACATCGCGGCGATGCATGACAGCACGCCGGGCTTCGAACGCGATTTCGTCAGCCGCACCATCGCCTTCTACAACGACGAGCTGTACCTGCGCGGCAAGGACGGCGAGCTGACCAGGATCGATGCGCCGAACTCGGCCAACAAGGGCGCGTTCCGCGAATGGCTGACGCTCGAGCTGCGCGAACCCTGGTCGGTCGGCGGCAGGCAATACAAGGCCGGTTCGCTGATCGCGGCGAAGTTCGACGACTTCATCGCCGGCAAGCGCGAATTCACCGTGCTGTTCGAGCCGACCGACAAGACCTCGCTGACCGGTTTCAGCTTCACCCGCCACCACCTGGTGCTGAACGTGCTGGACGACGTGAAGAACCGGCTCAGCGTGCTGACGCCCGGCAACGGCGAATGGAAGCGCAGCGAATTCGTCGGCGCGCCCGGTTTCGGCACGCTCGGCGTCAGCGCGGTCGATGCCGACGAAAGCGACATGGTCTGGCTGACCGCCACCGACTTCCTGACCCCGACCACGCTGTCGCTGGCCGAAATCGGCCGGCAGCCGGAGAAGCTGAAGTCGAACCCGGTGTTCTTCGACGCCTCGAAGGACGAGATCGAACAGCACTTCGCCACCTCGAAGGACGGCACCAAGGTGCCGTATTTCCTCGTCCGTCCGAAGGACCTGAAGCTCGACGGCGACAATCCGACCCTGCTGTACGGCTACGGCGGCTTCGAGGTTTCGCTGACCCCCAGCTACTCCGGCGGCATCGGCAAAGGCTGGCTGGAGAAGGGTGGCGTGTACGTGCTGGCCAACATCCGCGGCGGCGGCGAATACGGCCCGCGCTGGCACCAGGCCGCGTTGAAGGCCAACCGGCACAAGGCCTACGAGGACTTCGCCGCGGTCGCCGAAGACCTGGTCGCGAAGAAGATCACCTCGCCCAAGCGCCTGGGCATCCAGGGCGGCAGCAATGGCGGCCTGCTGATGGGCAACATGCTGACCCACTACCCGCAGCTGTTCGGTGCGGTGGTCTGCCAGGTGCCGCTGCTGGACATGAAGCGCTACAGCCACCTGCTGGCCGGTGCGTCGTGGATGGCCGAATACGGCGACCCGGACACCTCCGATTGGGAGTTCATCAAGACCTTCTCGCCATATCAGCTGTTCGATCCGGCCAGGACCTATCCGCCGACGATCTTCATGACCTCGACCCGCGACGACCGCGTGCATCCGGGCCATGCGCGCAAGATGGCCGCGCGGATGATCGACGCCGGCAAGGACGTGCGCTATTACGAGAACATCGAAGGCGGCCACGGCGGCGCTGCGAACAATGCGCAGCAGGCGCGCATGAACGCGCTGGCCTACACCTTCCTGTGGCAGCAGTTAGGCAAATGAACCGTCCGTTCGTCCAGGACTTTTGCCGCCATCCCGCGACGGCAAGGTCGCCGTCGCCTTGTATTGGACGCAAAAGGGGCCACATAGCATGAAACCGACTACCCTCCTGATCGCCACCGCTCTGCTGATGACCACGCATCCGATTTCCGCCCTCGCCGCCGACGCCACCCCGCCCGATGTGGCGAAGAAACCCCACGTGGTGAAGGCGCCGTTCGGCGCGGAGCGCAACGACGAATACTACTGGCTGCGCGACGACAAGCGCGAAAACCCCGACATGCTGGCCTACCTGAAGGCCGAGAACGCCTACGCCGACGCGCTGCTGGCGCCGCTGAAGCCGGTGCAGGACAGGCTGTACGACGAGGTCGTCGCCCGCATCAAGCAGGACGACAGCTCGGTGCCGTACCGCGAACGCGGCTGGTGGTACTACTCGCGCTTCGAGAAGGGCAAGGACTACCCGGTGCACGCACGGCGCAAGGACGGCCCGGGCGTCGATGCGCTGTCGATCCAGAACGCCAACGAGGCCAGCGACTTCGCCGGCGAGCAGGTGCTGCTCGACGTCAACGCGCTGGCCACGGGCCACGACTACTACAGCGTCGCCAACTACGAAGTGAGCCAGGACAACGCGATCCTGGCCTACGCCGACGACACCAACGGCCGGCGCCAGTACACGGTCCGCTTCCGCGACCTGGCCGGCAACGCGGCCTATCCCGAGGAAATCAAGGGCGTTTCCGGCGACCTTGTCTGGGCCGACGACAACCGCACCCTGCTGTACCTGGAAAACGATCCGGTGACCTTGCTCGGCGTGCGGGTCAAGGCGCACGTGCTGGGCACGCCGGTGGCTTCCGACCGCGTGCTGTACGAGGAGCCGGACGACAGCTGCTACCTCAACGTGATGCGCAGCCGCGACGACCGCTACATCATGATCCATTCCGGCAGCACGGTGTTCGGCGAGGTGCGCTACGCCCCGGCCGCCGACCCGCGCGAATTCAAGGTGCTGGCGCCGCGCGAACGCGACGTCGAATACGACGCCGACCACATCGGTGGGCGCTGGGTGATCCATACCAACGCAGACAAGGCGACCAACTTCAAGATCGTCACCGCGCCCGATGGCTCGACCTCGCGCAAGGACTGGAAGGACTGGATCGCGCACCGCGACGACGTGTTCATCGAAGGCTTCGAGTTGTTCGACGGCTTCACCGCGATCGAGGAGCGCTCCGACGCGCTGGAACGCGTGCGCATCCTTCGCAACGAGGGCGGCGAGGAGTACGTGAAAGCCGACGAGCCGGTGTATTCGATGGGCCTGTCGACCAACGCCGAGACCGGCAGCGACTGGCTGCGCTACGGCTACACCTCGATGACCACGCCGGCCACGACCTACGAGTTGAACGTGAAGACCGGCGAACGCCGCCTGCTGAAGCAGCAGCCGGTGCCCGGCTACGATCCGTCGCAGTACGTCACCGAGCGCGTCTGGGCGCCGGCGCGCGATGGCGCGAAGATCCCGGTGTCCCTGGTCTACAAGAAGGGCTTCGAGAAGAACGGCAAGGCGGCGATGCTGCAGTACGCCTACGGCAGCTACGGCCATTCGACCGATCCGGGCTTTTCGATCACCACGGTCAGCCTGCTCGACCGCGGCATGGTCTACGCCATCGCCCACATCCGCGGCGGCCAGGAGATTGGCCGCAAGTGGTACGAAAACGGCAAGCTGCTGCACAAGAAGAACACCTTCACCGACTTCATCGACGTCACCGGGCATCTGGTGAAGCAGGGCTATGCCGCCCCCGATCGCGTCGCCGCCTACGGCGGCAGCGCCGGCGGCCTGCTGATGGGTGCGATCTCGAACATGGCGCCTGACCGCTATCGCGTGATCCTGTCGCAGGTCCCGTTCGTCGACGTGGTCACCACGATGCTCGATGCGAGCATTCCGCTGACCACCAACGAATACGACGAGTGGGGCAACCCCGAGCAGAAGAAGTACTACGACTACATGGTCACGTATTCGCCCTACGACAACCTGGAAAAGAAGGCCTACCCGGCGATGTTCGTCGGCACCGGCCTGTGGGATTCGCAGGTGCAGTACTGGGAACCGGCCAAGTACGTCGCGCGCCTGCGCGACCTGGATACCTCGACCGCGCCGGTGGTGTTCCGCATCAACATGGAAGCCGGCCATGGCGGCAAGTCGGGGCGCTTCCGCAAGTACCGCGAGCAGGCGGAGATGTATTCGTTCATGCTCGAGCAGCTGGGCGTCGATTCGGGCAAGTGAGTCGGACCGCGAAACGTGGCGGCGGCCGCGATCGCGATGCGGTCGGCGAGCGCGTGGCGCG
>DASRYD010000377.1:0-2487 GCA_035653955.1 Pseudoxanthomonas sp. | reverse complement strand
GCGCGCGCCGCCTGCACTTCGCCGCGCCGCGCGTACATGCCGGAGAAACCGACCGGCGCCAGCGCCAGCGGCATCGACATCGGCTGGCCGAAGAGTTCCGTGCGCATCGACAGCGCCGAGATGTCGGTCATCGTCCGCTGGCGCAAGGCCAGGTTGGCGAGATCGTCGCGATTGCGGCGGATGCTGACCTCGTCGTAGGCGCCGCCGTCGATGTAGTCGAACAACAGTCGCGGCAGGCGTCGGCGCGCGGCTTCGCGCAGGTCGACGACCGGACGACCCATCAGGCCTCCCCCCGCGAGAAGATCCGGATCACCGAATCCAGGTGCGTGCGCATCGCCTTGCGCGCCGCCGCCGGTTCGCGCGCGCAGATCGCATCGACGATGGCGCGGTGCTCGTTTTCGGAACGGTGCGGCATGTCGCGCGGGGTGTACAGCTCCTGCATGCGCTGGAACATCGCACCGTACTTGTGTCCCAGCAGGTGGCGGATCAGCAGCGCATAGGCCGGGTTGCCGCTGGCGTCGGCGATGCGCACGTGCAGCAGGCGATCGCCCGGATGGGTGGTGGAGCCGGCTTCGTTGTCGGCCATGTTCTGCTCGTAGGCTTCACGGATGCCGGCGAGTTCCTCGTCGCTGGCGCTCTCGGCGGCCAGCGCGGCGGCTTCCGGCTCGACCAGCCGGCGCGCCTGCAGCAGCGAGAACGGCGGCACTTCGGCATCGAAATCCGGCTCCACCGACAGCTCCGGATCCAGTTCCCATGGCGCGCTGCGTGCGGCTTGCGACAACACCCCCGCTTTCGTCGTGCCGGGAGCAGCCTCGATCACCTGCACGCCATCGCCCACCTTCACCCGCACCAGCCCGATCACTTCCAGCGCGATCAGCGCCTCGCGCAGCGAGGTGCGGCTGACCCCGAACTGCTGCGACAGTTCGCGTTCGGCCGGCAGGTAGCTGCCGGGCGGGAATTCGCCGCTCTCGATCATGCCGCGCAACTGGTCGGCGATCTGCTGGTAGAGGCGGCGGCTGCGGATGCTCTGGACGGGCATGGTGTCGTGGCTTGGAGGTTGCGGCGTGACGCGCCGCGCGAATCGAAAGTATAGGGCTTGCTCGCCTTTCTATTTCGCCTTCGAAGACAAAGGAATGGGCGGATAGGCCTGCGGTTCGAGCGCACTGAAATCCAGGCCGAAGGCCTGCGCCACGGTCGCCGCCACCTGGCCCTGCTTCAAAGGCGCTGCGTCGCGCCACTCTCCGCGACGCGCGTCGTCGGGACCGGCGATGGCGATCCAGATGTCCTGTGCGCCTTCCACATCGGCGCCGTGGTCGGTCCAGTCCTTGCCGCGGCCGCGGCCGTGGTCGGTGGTGACGATCAGCGTGGTATTGCCGCGGTACTGCGGTTGCGATTGCAACCAGATCCACAGCTCGCGCAGGAAGGCATCGGTGTCGTGCAACGCACGCAGCACCAGTTCGTAATTGCCGGCGTGCGACCACTCGTCGGTATCGCCCAGTCCCACGTACAGCAGGCGCGGCCGCTCGCGCTGCAGGTAATCCAAGGCGAAGGCCTCGGTGAATGCGTCGAAACGCTCTTCGGTCCACGCCAGCGCCTTGTCCTGCATCGCATCCAGCCGGCGTACGCCGGGATCGGGCGACTTGTACGGCATGAAGCCTGCGTTGACGAAGATCGAACCGGGCCGGTGTTCTGGAATCACTTCGAAGCGATCCCACGAACCGAACGCGGCGACCTTGCCTTGCGGCAGCTTCAGTCGTTCGCGGACGAACTCCAGCACGGTCGGGAACGGGTTCTGCACATGGTCGTTGCTGTCGATGGCCTCGTCGCGCGCGCGCCCGGTCAGCAGTTCGGCATAGCCCGGGTAGGAAAAGCGCATCGTGTTGCCGACCTGCACGCGGCTGCCCAGCGCGGCGTTGCCGGCGATGGAACCGTGTTCGCGCAATAGCGTGCCCCACAGGAACGGCATCAGCTTTTCGCGCCGCGCCTGCGGCGTGTCGGCGCCGTAGCGCCGGTACTGCGGATCGTCCGCGAGCCGCTTGCCCTTGCCCAGGCGGCTGCGCAGCAGCTCCACGTCCAGCCCGCCGAAGATTTCCTGGGTACGCACGCCATCGAGCGTGACCAGCACCACGTTGCGTTGCGGACGCTTGCCCGCATCGGCCGCATCCGCGGCGCAAACCGGCAACAGCAGGGCAATCGAAAACAGAATGCGCGCCCATCTTTCGTTCTTTCGCGTACGTGAAAAAAGCCTGTTTTCCGCCATTTGCGCTTGACCCTCGACGTGCATCGCCCTAGCCTTCCCAATGGTTGGACCATTGCATTCTTGGCCGCGTTCCCTCGCATGTCAACGCGAAGGAAGCTTCGTTCCGGCGCGGTCCTCCCCTGCCATGCCCCTCATCATTCCTGTACGGAGCTTCTTCGATGAAACGCCGCGAATTCCTCCAGACCGGCGCAGCGCTCGGCGCGCTCGCCCTCGCGCCCGCCTTCAAC
>DASRYD010000376.1:0-13381 GCA_035653955.1 Pseudoxanthomonas sp. | reverse complement strand
GTCCTGGCGCGCGGTGGGCGTGTCGCTGGTGTTCCACCCGCGCAACCCGTTCGTGCCCACCACGCACGCGAACGTGCGCCACTTCCGCGCCGAACGCGACGGCGAGACGGTGGCCTGGTGGTTCGGCGGCGGCTTCGACCTGACGCCCTTCTATCCGTTCCTTGATGACGTGCTGCACTGGCACCGCACCGCGCGCGCGCTGTGCGAACCCTTCGGTGGGCAGGCGCGCTACGACGCGCACAAGCGCTGGTGCGACGAGCATTTCTTCCTGAAGCACCGCGACGAGACCCGCGGCGTGGGCGGGCTGTTCTTCGACGACCTGCACGGCGACTTTGACGCCGACTTCGGCTACCTGCGCGCGGTCGGCGTGTCGCTGGTGTTCCACCCGCGCAATCCGTACCTGCCCACGACCCATGCCAACGTGCGCCATTTCCGCGCCGAGCGCGGCGGCGAAACCGTGGCCTGGTGGTTCGGCGGCGGCTTCGACCTGACTCCGTTCTACCCGTTCGACGAAGACGTGCGCCACTGGCACCGCACCGCGCGCGACCTGTGCGAGCCCTTCGGCGGCGCACAGCGCTATGCCGCGCACAAGCGATGGTGCGACGAATACTTCTTCCTCAGGCATCGCAACGAAACGCGCGGCATCGGCGGCCTGTTCTTCGACGACCTGCACGACGACTTCGAACGCGACTTCGCCTACCTGCGCGCGGTCGGCGACGGTTTCCTCGACGCCTACCTGCCGATCGTCGAACGCCGCAAGGACACGCCGCACGGCGAGCGCGAGCGCGAGTTCCAGTTGTACCGGCGCGGCCGCTACGTCGAATTCAACCTGGTCTACGACCGCGGCACCCTGTTCGGCTTGCAGAGCGGCGGTCGCGCCGAAAGCATCCTGATGAGCCTGCCGCCGCGGGTGCGCTGGGAATACGGCTTCCAGCCCGAAGCCGGCAGTGCCGAGGCGCGCCTGACCGATTACCTGCGTCCGCGAGACTGGCTGGGCGAAGAGGCGGTCTAACCCGTCTGGCCTTCGCGCGTTTCGATGGTGATGTGGCCGTTGGTTTCGAGGATCGCGAGGCGGATGTCGTTTTCGTGCGCGCATCCGGATTGGCGCATCGCCTTGCGGAAATCGGCGTCGCTGACCAGCTCGCGCTTGAGCACGTTGCGGTAGACATGGCCGTCCCGGGCCACCAGCACCGGCTCGCCTTCGACCAGCCTGCGCACGCGCGGATAACGCGACGACAGCCAGGCCACCGCGTAGTTCAGCACGATCAGCGTGGTCGCCATCACCACCGCGCCGGTCAGTGAGTTATCGCCACCGTTGATGCCGTTCTGCACCGCGTTGCCGATCAGGATCAACAGGATCAGATCGAACGGGGTGAACTGGCCCACTGCACGCTTGCCCGATAACCGGATCAGCACCATCACCAGCAGGTAGACCGCCACCCCGCGCAGCACGAAGTGCCACCACGGCGCGTTCATCTGGAACAACTCGGCCATCGCTGTGCCCCCATCCCGGAATATTTCCAGCCGCGATATTCCCACATGGAGGAGAGCCCCTTTGCGCGGCGAAGCCGCCGGGATTTGGGTGCACTAGCCGGGGTCCGAAGTTTGCGCAGCAAACTTTGGGTTTTTATTGGCCGCCCAAAGGCTGCACAAATAAAAAGCCCCGCAGACCAGGGGGAGGTCGGCGGGGCCAGGGAACGTGGCCTGGGGAGGGGCCGCCGTTCCAGTAGATCGCGCTCCAGGGGATGGGAGGGATCTGCGACAGACCTTGCATCTGTCGGGAGCTATGGGAACACGAAATGCATACAGAGTATGTGAAGAAAATCGTAAAAATGCTGTGGAATTTAAGAGGGATTCAGTTCCTAAACTCACCGGTTCTGAATTGGTTGCACTCGATCTCTTTTCTGCATTTTCCGCCGCATCTTCTTGGATTTCCGCGGGTTTCCCGTTCCGTATCCATCCGCCTGAAGCCCGATCCAATCCGTGCATCGAAATTGGCCCCACCAGCCGGGTTTCGATTCGGCAGGCCGGGGATCCTTCTGGTTCAGCCACCCGGAGCGGATTCCGGTCGATGCGCCAAGGCTCGTTCCGATCAATGAGCCTCATCCCAGTTGTCGCCGACGCCGCTGTCGACCACCAGCGGGACGGCCAGCTCCGCCGCCCCGGCCATGCGCGCCGAGGCCTCGGCCTTCAGCGTGTCGACGAAATCGGCATCCGCCTCGAAGACCAGTTCGTCGTGCACCTGCAGGATCATCAGCGCGCGCCCCTGCTGCCCCGCCAGCCACGCGTCCACGGCAATCATCGCGCGCTTGATGATGTCGGCGGCGGTGCCCTGCATCGGCGCGTTGATCGCCGCGCGCTCGGCGCCGGCACGCTGGCCTTGCGTGCCCTTGTTGATGTACTCCAGGTACAGGCGGCGGCCGAACACGGTCTCGACGTAACCATGCTCGCGCGCCTGCTGGCGCGTGCGCTCCATGAAGTCGCGCACGCCGGGATAGCGGCTGAAATACAGCGCGATGTAGTCCTGCGCCTCGCCGCGGCCGATCCCCAGCTGCCGGGCCAGGCCGAACGCGCTCATGCCGTACATCAGGCCGAAGTTGATCGCCTTGGCCGCGCGGCGTTCGTTCGGCGTGACTTCATCGAGCCCGCGCCCGAACACCTCGGCCGCGGTCGCCTTGTGGATGTCGGCGCCCGAGGCGAACGCGCGCAGCAGACCCTCGTCCTGGGACAGGTGGGCCATGATCCGCAGTTCGATCTGCGAATAATCGCAGGCCAGCAGCTTGCGTCCCGGCGGCGCGACGAAGGCCTTGCGGATGCGGCGGCCGTCGTCGGTACGGATCGGGATGTTCTGCAGGTTCGGATCGCTCGAGGCGAGCCGTCCGGTCGCCGCACCGGCCTGGTGGTAGCTGGTGTGCACGCGGCCGGTGTCCGGGTTGACCATTTCCGGCAGCTTGTCGGTATAGGTGCTGCGCAGCTTGGCCAGGCCGCGGTACTCGAGGATGATCCGCGGCAGCTCGTGCTGGTCGGCGATCGCTTCCAGCGCTTCTTCGTTGGTCGAAGGCTGGCCGGTCGGCGTCTTCACCAGCGCGGGCAGCTTCAGTTCGTCGAACAGCAGCGCTCCGAGCTGTTTCGGCGAATCCAGGTTGAACGTGCGTCCGGCCAGTTCGGTGGCTTTCTGCTGCGCGGCGAGCATGCGCTTGGACAGGTCGGTCGACTGCCGGCGCAACTCGTCGGCGTCGATCTTCACGCCGTTCGCCTCGATCCGTTCCAGCACCGGCACCAGCGGCATCTCGATGTCGCGGTACACGCGTTCCAGCGACGGGATCGCGGCCAGCTTCGGCGCCTGCACGCGGTGCAGGCGCAGGGTGATGTCGGCGTCCTCGGCGGCGTAGCGCGTGGCGTCGTCGATGGCGACGTGGGAGAACGGGATCTGTTTGCTGCCCTTGCCGGCGACGTCTTCGTACTTGATCGTGTCGTAGCCGAGCCAGCGCCTGGCCAGGCTGTCCATGTCGTGGCGCGCGTTGCCGGAGTTCAGCACGAAGCTCTCCAGCATCGTGTCGTCGGCATAACCGGCGACTACGACGCCATGGCGGCGCAGTACGTGCAGGTCGTACTTGCCGTGCTGGCCGAGTTTCTTCTTCGCCGGGTCGGCGAACAGCGGCGCCAGTTTCTCCAGCGTCGCCGCACGGTCGAGCTGCGCCGGCGCGCCCGGATACTCGTGGCCCAGCGGCAGGTAGGCGGCCTTGCCCGGCTCGATGCAGAAACTCAGGCCGACCAGGTTGGCCCGCATCGGGTCGAGGCTGTCGGTTTCGGTGTCGAAGGCGAATTCGCCGGCCTGCCGCAATGTCGCGACCCACCCGTCGAGCTGCGACTCGGTCAGGATGGCTTCGTACTCGCCCGCTGCCGACAGCGCGGCGTCCGGCGGGACTTCGTCCGCGGTCGCCGGCGCGGAGACGCGACCGCTGCCGCGCGCCTTGCCGGGCTCCTTCTCGGCAATCGCCGCCGATGCCGGGACCGCGCCGTCGAGCTCCTTCAGCGCTTGGTTGAAGCCGTAGCGCTTGTACAGGATGCGCAAGTCGTCGGCATGGCGTTCGCGCAGCGCCAGCGACTCGGGGCCGCCCTCCAGCGCCACGTCGGTCTTGATCGTCACCAGCTCGCGGTTCAGCGGCAGGCGCGGCAGCGCGGCGCGCAGGTTGTCGCCGATCTTGCCCTTGATGTCGGCGGCGTGTTCGATGACGCCGTCGAGCGAGTCGTATTCGCCCAGCCACTTGGCCGCGGTTTTCGGCCCGCACTTGTCCACGCCGGGCACGTTGTCCACCGCGTCGCCCATCAGCGCCAGGTAATCGACGATCTGCGCGGGCTTCACCCCGAACTTCTCCAGCACCGATTCGGCCGAATCGAGTCGGCTGCCGCTCATCGTGTTGACCAGCTCGATGCCGGGCCGCACAAGTTGCGCGAAATCCTTGTCGCTGGTGGAAATGGTCACCGCGATGCCCTGCGCCGCGCCCTGCACCGCCAGCGTGCCGATCACGTCGTCGGCTTCGACGCCCGACACCCGCAGGATCGGGAAGCCCAGGGCTTCGACGATCTTCATCATCGGCTCGACCTGCGCGCGCAGATCGTCCGGCATCGGTGCGCGCTGCGCCTTGTACTCGGGATACAGGTCGTCGCGGAAGGTCTTGCCCGGCGCATCGACCACGAAGGCGGCGAAGTCGGGCCTCTCCTTCAGCGTCGCGCGCAGCATGTTGACCACGCCGAACAGCGCACCGGTCGGCTCGCCGTCCGCATTGCTCAGCGGCGGCAGGGCATGGAAGGCGCGGTAGAGATAACTGGAACCGTCGATCAGCACGAGTCTGGGCATGGATCGATTCTACCCTCCGCGTCATCACCCCGTCGTGTCCGCGCGGGCGCATAATCGCCGCATCCGAATCGCGCGAGCATCGCCATGAAACTTCCCGCCCTCGCCCTGCTGCTCTGCCTCGCCGGTTGCGCCACCACCTCCGGCACGCCGCTGACCGACGCCGACCTGGCCAACGCCGACGTGGCCGTGCGCACCGAAACCAACGGCGACCTGATCCAGGAATTCCGCGTCGCCGGCCAGTTGCGGGCGATCCGGGTCACCCCGGTGCGCGGGCCGGCCTACACGGTGTACGACCGCGACGGCGACGGCCACATGGACAAGAGCAAGGACAACATGGATGTGTCGCCGGTTTACTGGAAGCTGTTCGGCTGGTGAGCCTTTTCAGCCACAAGACCGCAACATCTTCTTTCCGGTGGCATAACCCGGTACTTCCGAGAATGGCGCTCCCGCCCCGCGGAGAACGGCCATGCCTTTTTCCCGTATCAGCGAACTTCCCGGCCCGGTCCGGGAACACCTGCCCATGCATGCGCAGGAAATCTACAAGGAAGCCTTCAACAGCGCCTGGGAGCAGTACGACAGGCCCGAGGAACGGCGCGGCCACGCCAGTCGCGAGGAAACGGCGCACAAGATCGCGTGGGCCGCGGTGAAGGAGAAGTACGAGAAGGGCGACGACGGCGACTGGCACGCGAAGCGGGCCACGTCCCACTAGCGGCGGCGCCGCTTCAACGGACCACCAGTACCGGCACGCTGCTGAAGGTCAGCACCTGGATGGTCTGGCTGCCCAGCAGGACCCGGCTCACCCCGCGGCGCCCGTGCGAGGTCATCACGATCAGGTCGCTGCCGCAGTCGTTCACCGCCTGGAGGATGCCATCGGCCGCGTAGCGTTCCGGCACGTGGTGCGCGTTGGCGGTCACGCCCGCCGCATCGGCGGCCTGCAATGCGGGCGCGAGGATCGCCTGCGCCTGCTCCTCGCGTTCCTTGCGGTACTCGGGGCTCGCTTCGTAGCCCAGGGTCCAGCCCATCGCGTCGTACACGCCCAGGGCCCATGGTTCGCTGACGGTGACGATGTCGACCGCTGCGCCGGTTTCGGCGGCCAGCTGCAGGCCCTGCCGCAATCCGCGCTCGGCCAGTTCGGAACCGTCGATGGCGATCAGGATGCGCTTGTACATGCTCTGCTCCCGGCGGCGCCGCGGAATCGCGACAAGCGCTATTGCACGCCTGCGTGGCTGCGGGCGCCTTGACCGGGGTCAAAAAACAACGGACGAGCGGGTCGGGGACGTCAGACGGGAGACAGGTTGGCGTAGGCGAGCACCAGCCATTTGCTGCCCTCCGCGTCGAACTGCACCTGCACGCGCGCGTGCGCGCCGCTGCCTTCGTAGTCGATGACCACGCCGCTGCCGAACTTCGGATGCACCACGTTCGCACCCAGCTTGATCGGCGGCGCCTCGATGGCCGCGCTGCCGAAGGTGCGCGGCGGCGCGGGCGAAGCGTACGGACGCGACACCTGCACGCGCGGGCGCACTTCGTTGAGCAGGTGCGGCGGGATTTCGCGCAGGAAGCGCGATGGCAGGCCGTACATGTCCTGCCCGTGCAGGCGCCGGGTTTCGGCATAGCTGAGCATCAGGCGCTGGCGCGCGCGGGTGATGCCGACGTAGGCGAGACGGCGTTCTTCTTCCAGCCGTCCGCTTTCGTCCATCGAACGGTTGCTGGGGAACAGGCCCTCCTCCATGCCGACCAGGAACACCAGCGGGAATTCCAGACCCTTGGCCGTGTGCAGGGTCATCAGCTGCACGCCGTCCTCGTCGGCCTGGGCCTGGCCTTCGCCGGCCTCCAGCGCTGCGTACGAGAGGAACGCGACCAGTTCGCTCATGTCGCCCGCTTCGTCGGCGTCGGGATCGCCCTCGGCGCGGACGAAGCGCGAGGCCACCGACAGCAGTTCGTCGAGGTTCTCGGTGCGCGATTCCGAATCCAGCCGGCCCTTGCTGTCGTTGGCATAGAACTCGCGCAGGCCGGAACGCGCCAGCACGTGGTCGATCTTGTCCTTCAGGTCGAGCTCGGCGACTTCGCCGGTCAGCGCATCGATCAGGGCGAGGAACCCGGCCAGCGCATTGCGCGCGCGCGCCGCCAGCTCGTTTTCGCCCGCCAGCGAGCGCGCCGCCTGCCACAACGACCATGCCTGCGCGCGCGCGCGCTTGCGCACTTCGTCCAGCGTGCGTTCGCCGATGCCGCGCGCGGGGGTGTTCACCGCGCGTTCGAAGGCGGCGTCGTCGGCGCGATTGGCGATCAACCGCAGGTAGGCCAGGGTGTCCTTGATTTCGGCGCGCTCGAAGAAGCGCATGCCGCCGTAGACCCGGTACGGCACCTGTTCGGCCAGCAGCGATTCTTCCAGCGCGCGCGACTGCGCGTTGCTGCGATAGAGCACCGCCGCGTCGCGGTAGCTGCCGCCGTCGCGCACCCACTGGCGGATGCGTTCGACCACGTAGCGCGCTTCGTCGATCTCGTTGTAGGCGGCGTAGACGTCGATCGGCTCGCCGTCGCCGGTGTCGGTCCATAGCTCCTTGCCGATGCGGTCGGGGTTGTGCGCGATCACCGCGTTGGCGGCGCCGAGGATATTCGCGCTGGAGCGGTAATTCTGCTCCAGGCGGATGGTCTGCGCGTCGGGGAAGTCGCGCAGGAACTGCTGCATGTTCTCGACCTTGGCGCCGCGCCAGCCGTAGATGCTCTGGTCGTCGTCGCCGACCACGAACACGTGGCCGGTGTCGCCGGCCAGCACCCGCACGAAGGCGTACTGGATGCTGTTGGTGTCCTGGAACTCGTCGACCAGGATCTCGCGGAAGCGGTGGCGGTAGTGCGCCAGCAGCGCGGGGTTGTCGCGCAGCAGTTCGTGCGCGCGCAACAACAGTTCGGCGAAATCGACCAGCCCGGCGCGGTCGCAGCGTTCCTGGTACAGCGCGTAGCTGCGCTGCATCACCCCTCCCCATTCGTCGCGCGGGTCGGGTTGCAGGTGCTGCGGACGGCGGCCTTCGTCCTTCTGCGCATTGATCCACCAGGCGATCTGCCGCGGCGGAAAACGCGCTTCGTCCAGTTCCAGCTGCTGCACGACGCGCTTGACCAGGCGCAACTGGTCGTCGGAATCCAGCACCTGGAAGCCTTCCGGCAGCTTGGCGTCGTTCCAGTGCAGGCGCAGCAGGCGATGGGCCAGGCCGTGGAACGTGCCGACCCACAGGCCGCGCGAACCGTTGCGCAGCTGCGCATCGACGCGGTGGCGCATCTCGCCGGCTGCCTTGTTGGTGAAGGTGACGGCGAAGATGCCGTGTGCGGGCACGCCGTGGACTTCGTTGAGCCAGGCGATGCGATGGGTCAGCACGCGGGTCTTGCCGGAACCGGCGCCGGCGAGGACGAGGGTGTGGCCGGGAGCTGCGGAAACGGCTTCGCGCTGGGCCGGGTTCAGCCCGTCGAGCAAGTGGGAGACATCCATGCGCGCATTTTACGCTGCGCGGGCGTGGCAATGCTCCGCGGGAGCGCGCTTGCGCGCTCCCACAGGGGGACGACCTCAGTGCGCCGGCTTGGCCTTGCCGCCGCCCTGCATGATCCGGTCGGTCCAGGCGATGCCGATGGCCGAGAGGATGAAGATGGCGTGGATGATCGTTTGCCACATCACCCCGGCGGCGGTGAAGTCGGTGCAATTCTTCAGCGTCCATCCGGCCGCCTTGGCCGCCTCGGCCGCGGCGAAGGCCTCCGTGGTGCCGCACAGCGGCAAGCCGTCCAGGGTGCTGGCACCGATGAAGGTCTTCAGCAGATGGATCGAGGAGATGCCGATGATCGCCATCGCCAGTTTCACCTTCAGCACGCTGGCGTTGACGTGGCTGAGCCACTCCGGCTGGTCCGGATGATTTTCCAGGCGCATGCGCGAGACGAAGGTCTCGTAGCCGCCGACGATCACCATCATCAGCAGGTTGGAGATCATCACCACGTCGATCAGGCCCAGCACGATGAGCATGATTTGCTGTTCGCTCAGGCTGGTGGCGCCTTCGATCAGGTGCCACAGTTCCTTGAGGAACAGCACTACGTACACGCCCTGGGCCACGATCAGGCCCAGGTACAGCGGCAATTGCAGCCAGCGCGAGCTGAAGATCAGGGCGGGCAGCGGGCCCAGGCGTTCCTGTCGCGGATCTGTCATCTGGAAAGCGCGTCGCAAGCGGGGGATTGCAGGTTAACGGCGATGGCACGGACTGCCAAGCGCGCGATGCGCCTTCACGCCGGCGCGGGGCCGGTCGAGCGGCGCAACTGCAGGGTATACGGCACGTCGACGATCGCGCCGCTGCCGGGGCTGCGGATTTCCTTCAGCAACTCGAGTCCCGCGAGCCGCCCCATGTCGCGCGTGGGTTGCCGCACCGTGGTCAGCGACGGATACACCTGGCGCGCGATGGGCACGTCGTCGAAGCCGCATACCGAGACGTCCTGCGGCACCGACAGGCCGCGTTCGCAGATCGCGCAGATCGCACCGGCGGCCATGTCGTCGTTGGCGGCGAATATCGCGGTCGGCGGCGATTTCAGGTCGAGCAGGCGGTTGGCGGCGGCGTAACCGGATTCGTAGGAGAACTGCCCTTCGACCACCAGCGCCGGGTCGTAGCGCAGGCCGGCCCGTTTCATGCCTTCGCGGTAGCCGGCCATGCGCCAGCCGCTGGCGCCGTGGGCGGCATGGCCCTTGATGTGGGCGATGCGCTTGTGTCCCAGCGAGGCGAGGTGGGCGATCATCGCGCAGACCGCATGATGCTCGTCGACGACCACGCCGATGCGGCGGTTGGCTTCCTTGGCGGAAATGCTGGCGTAGGGCACGCCGAGCTCGCGCAGCCGCTTCAGCAGCACCGTGTCGTCGGTGATCGGCGGAGTCAGCACCACCCCGTCGAGCTGCGATTGCGCGACCAGCGATTCGACCTTGGCGACGATGTCTCCGGCGTCGTAGACCAGCGGCGCCAGCATCAGGTTGTAATGCTGGGACTGGCAGGCGTCGAGCAGGCCGAGTTCCACTTCCATCAGATAGTTGCTCGACGGGTTGTCGAACAGCATCGCGACCAGGTACGAACGCCGCCCGGCCAGCGCACGCGCGGAATGGTGCGGCTTGTAATGCAGCCGGTTGACCGCCGCCTCGACCCGCTGGCGGGTGGCTTCGGAAACGTTGGGTTCGTTGTTGAGCACGCGCGAGACGGTCTTCATCGACACGCCCGCCGCTTCCGCAACATCCTCGATCCGCGCCCGCATCGGTTTCGATCCGCTCCCTGCCCGGCCCGATTCTGCCAGATGCGCGCGACCGCGGCAGCACGACCAAGACGCAGCGTTGCAATGCCGATGCGCGGCGCTCACCGGCGCGGGCCTAGACTGCACGCCCCCCACATGGATGCGCGCCATGATCGACCTGTACTACTGGCCTACGCCCAATGGCCACAAGATTTCCCTGTTCCTCGAGGAAGCCGGGCTGGATTACGCGATCAAGCCTGTCGACATCGGCAAAGGCGACCAGTTCAAGCCGGAATACCTCGCCTTCTCGCCGAACAACAAGATGCCGGCGATCATCGATCGTGCGCCGAACGACGGCGGCGCGCCGATCAGCGTGTTCGAATCCGGTGCGATCCTGCTGTACCTCGCCAACAAGACCGGCCGCTTCCTCGGTTTCGCCGAAGGCGCGGATGCCGCCACGCAATTGCGCCAGCGCATCGTGGTCAACGAATGGCTGTTCTGGCAGATGGGCGGGCTGGGTCCGATGACCGGCCAGTACGGCCATTTCCACGTCTATGCGCCGGAGCAGATTCCCTACGCGAAGGACCGCTACCGCAACGAGGCCCTGCGCCTGCTCGGCGTGCTGGACAAGCGGCTGGAAGGGCGCGAATTCATCGCCGGCGACGAATACAGCATCGCCGACATGGCCAGCTATCCGTGGATCAGCCCGTACACCAAGGTGCCGCTGGACCTTGCCCCGTTCGCCAACATCCGCCGCTGGCGAGCCACGATCGCCGCGCGTCCGGCCACGCGGCGCGCTTATGCGCTGGCGAAGCAGGTCAACCCGGATGCGGGCAAGCCGATGAGCGAGGAAGAGAAGAAGATCCTGTTCGGGCAGCGTTGAGCGACAGGATCGCGCATCGGCGCGAAATGCTTTTCGACAGCCGCACGACCGGTCAACGCCTCCGCTTCCCCGCACTCGATACGAAACCGCGGCGGATGCGGTACCGGCACCGTGTCACCGCTCCCGACCCTCCCCTGCTTCGCAGGGGAGGGAGCGTAATTCATTCCACCGGCTTCAACTCGAACTGCGCCGGCGGCTGCGCGCCCAGCAGATTCTTCACGAAATAGTCCCAGCGCCGGCGCATCACGTAATAACCGTCCTTGCCGTAGCCATGCCGCGCATGCGGCAGCAACAGCAGGTCGAAATCCTTGTTCGCCTTCATCAGCGCGTCGACCACCAGCAGCGTGCTCTGCGGCGGCACGTTGTCGTCCATCATGCCGTGGATCAGGAACAGCTTGCCCTTCAGGTTCTTCGCCGCCGCGGCGTTGTCCTGCCCGGTGTAATTGCTGGTGCCGTCGTCCTTCTTCTGCATCAGGCCGTGGTAGCGCTCTGCCCAGTCGTCTTCGTAGGTCAGGTTGTCGTGGTTGCCTGATTCGGAAATGCCGACCTTGAAGAAGTCCGGGTAGTTGAACATCGCCGTCGCGGTGGCGTTGCCGCCGCCCGAATGGCCCCAGATGCCCAGCCGCGAGATGTCGAACCACGGATGGCGCGCCGCCAGTTCCTTCAGTCCGGCGACCTGGTCCGGCAGGGTGTTGTCGACCATGTTGCCGTACCACGCGTCCTGGAACGACTTGCTGCGCAGCGGCGTACCCATGCCGTCGATGGCGACGACGATGAAGCCCAGCTCGGCCAGCGCCTGGTGATCGGCGCGCGATGGCGCGAAACCACGGCGGCCGACCGAACCGACCTGCGGGCCCGGGTAGATGTACAGCACCACCGGATACTTCTTGGCCGCGTCGAAGTTCGACGGCTTGAACATCAGTCCGTACAAGTCGGTCTTGCCGTCGCGGGCCTTGACCTTGATGTCCTCCGGCGCGACCCAGCCGGCGGCTTTCAGCCGCGCGACGTCGGCGCGGGCGAGTTCGGCGACTTGCTTGCCATCGGCGTCGCGCAGCACGGTGATCGGCGGCGCGGTGGTGGTCGAATACGAATCGACGAAGTGCTTGCCATCTCCGGCCACGGTGACGGTATGGGTGCCGTTCTCGGGCGTCAGCGGCTGCACGTCGCCGCCGTCGAGGCCGACCTTGTAGAAGTGGACGAAGTACGGGTCTTCGCCCTGCTCGCGGCCGACGCCGCGGAACCACAGGGTGCGCGACGCGGCATCGATGTGCGCGATATCGGTGACGTTCCAGTCGCCCGAGGTGATCTGGCGCTTCAGCTTGCCGCTGGCGAGGTCGTGCAGGTACAAATGGCCCCAGTCGGACTTCTGGCTGAACCAGATGAATTCGTTGCTTTCCGGCAGGTAGCGCCAGTTGACCGACGCCAGCGCGGGCGCGCTCTGGTACTGGGTGGCGACGGTTTCCTTGTAAACGTCGCGTACCGCGCCGGTGGCGGCGTCGGCGACGCGCAACTGCGCCGACTTGTGCCCGCGGTCGGTACTGACGAAGGCCAGGGTCTTGCCGTCCTTGGCCCATTGCACGTCTTCCCAGCCGTCGTCGCAAACGATGTCGTCACTGCAGGTGGAACGGTGCTGGTCCGGCGGCATCTGCAGGCGGACGGTCTTCGGCTTGTCGCCGGCCAGATCGATGATCACGCGCTCGATCATGGTCACGTCGGCATCGCCGGCGAACGGATACTTCCAGCTCTCGACCTTCGGCGCACCGACGTTGGTGCCGACCAGGGTCATGGTGCGGGTCTTGCGCTGGTCCTGCTGGAAGGTGGCGATCTTCCGCGAGTCCGCCGACCACACGACGATGGCGTTGTCGGTGTGCTTCCAGCCGGCATTGTCGGTGGCGTAGCCGTAATCCGGCTTGCCGTCGAAGGTGAGCTGGGTTTCCTTGCCGCTGGCGACATCGCGCAGCCACAGGTTCCAGCCGCGGACGAAGGCCTCGGACTTGCCGTCGGGCGAAGCCGCGCCCGGTTCGTTGCCGGGCTTGCCCGCTTCCGCTTTCTTCTTCTCCTGCGCGACGCACTTCTGGCCGTCGCAACGGTAATCGCTGCCGCGCGCGGTGACCGTGAGGCTGCCATCGTCGTTGCGCTTGACCTTGGCCACCGGCAGCTTGGCCGCGTCGACCGGCTTGCCCTTCGGGTCGGCCTTGCGGATCGCGGCAGCCAGCGATTCGGCATCGAACGCCGGCACGGCCTTGCCGGCGGCGAGGTCGAAACGCAGATAATGGTCGCCCTTGGCGTCGTGCAGCACGTAGGCGACCGCGTCGTCGCCGAGCCATTCGACGCCGCGCACCGCACCGTCGACCAGCGGGCCGGTGCGGTCGCCCAGCATCTTCGCCGCGCGTTCGTAG
>DASRYD010000375.1:0-4616 GCA_035653955.1 Pseudoxanthomonas sp. | reverse complement strand
CCGGGAAAGTGGCGAAATCGCGACCCAGCACGGTTTCGCCCGGCGCGGGCACGTGCGGGGCGCGCACGACGAAATCGAGGTTGGCGGAGCCGGCGACCAGCAGGTGGCGCTTGTTCATGGCAGGGTCTGGTAAACGAGGTTGAAGAAGGGAACCGACAGGCGCGGCAAATCGTCGGCGCCGTCGCGCGGCAGGTGCTGCGCCAACAGGATAGCCACCAGACCGCGCTTGCGGTCGATGGTGAAGTACGTGGACGCCGCGCCCGACCAGCCGAACTGCCCTTCAGAACCCGATCTCCCCCGCTTCGCGACATCGGTGACGACGTATCCGCCCAGGCCGAAACCCTCGCCCGGCGCGGGCCCTGCCAGCGGCGGATCGAAGCCCGCGAGCTGGTCGCGCATCATCAGGTCGACGGTTTCGCGCGAAAGCAGGCGCGTGCCGCCCAGTTCGCCGCCATCGGCCAGCATCCGCGCGAAGCGCAGATAATCGGCGGCGGTGGAATACAGCCCGCCGGCGCCGTTGTCGTACCGATTCAGGCGAATGCCCGGATGCCGCGCGCTCTCGGTGTCGGCCAGGACCAGCTTGCCGCCTTCGCCCATCGCGGTCAGGTCGACGACACGGCTGCGTTTCGCCTGCGGTACTTCGAAGCCGGTGTCCTTCATGCGCAGCGGGACGAGAACGCGCCGGCGCAGGAACTCGCCGAACGGCTGGCCGCCGACGACTTCGACGATCCGAGCCAATACTTGCGTGTTGACTCCGTCGTAATGGAAATGGGTGCCGGGCGCTTCGGCCAGTGGCGCTTGCGCCACTCGCTTGGCGTAATCAGCGAGGTCGCTGGCCCGATCAGGCGCGGCCAGCTCCAGCAGATGCGCAGCCCGCGGGTGTTCCGCCGCATCGGTGGCGAAGCCGGCGGTGTGGGTCATCAGGTTGCGGATAGTCGGCATCCGTGGCGGCGATACGGCGTCGTTTCCGCCGCCGCACAGGCAACGCAGCCCGGCGAATTCCGGCAGATAGCGCGATACCGGGGCGTCCAGCGACAGCTTCCCCTCTTCCGCCAGCATCAATGCGGCCACCGAAGTGATCGGCTTGGTCATCGAATAGATGCGAAAGATCGCGTCGGGCCGCATGCGTTCGCGGCGCGCGAGGTCGCGGTAGCCGTAGGCGGCGATCTCGGGCGCTTTTCCGTCGAGCGAAACCACGCTGACCGCGCCCAGGTAGCCGTGTCGCGTGGCGGCGGCCTTGCGCAGGAAGTCATCCAGTCGCTGCGGGCGTTCCATCGTGAAGCCGGGAGGGTCGGTGCCCATGCCCACAACGCCCGTTGGCGGGGAAAAAGCATTTGCGGGCGACGACGCCGAAAACCACAGCAGCAATCCAGGCAAACCGTATTTCACTGCGCCATGGAGAAAAAGCCGCCCTGAAGAATGCCGGGCGGCTCGGGAACTCGCGTGGCCATCGATTGCCACCATGGATCGGTCGGGTTTCAGAACGTCATCTCGTAGGTCAGCGAAGTCATGCGGCCACGGCCGGCGAAGTAGTTCTTGTAGAAATCGACCTGCGACCAGCTGAGCACGTACTGCTTGTTGGTCAGGTTCTCGATGCCGAGAGTGACGCGGCCGTATTTCGCCAATTTATAGGTCGCGCTGAGGTCGAACAGCGTATAGCCCTGGGTGTGCTCTTCGAAGCTATATGTATTGCCGTCGAACTCGCGCACGTCGGTAGCCGACAGGTCCCTGTCCAGCAGCTTGGTCGCGCTCAGGGACACACTGCCTTCCGGCAGGAATTTCCAGGTCACCGACGCTCCGATCTTGTCTGGATTTATGTCGGATACGCCGATCGGCTTGTTCAATCCGCCAGCCGGATAACGCCCCAGCAAGTCGGAATTCCAGAATGAAGTCTTTCCACGAATGCGCGAATACAGCGCGCTGGCTTTCCAGGCATCGGAGAACCGCCATTCGCCGGTCAACTCGACACCCTTGATCTGGGTCGGAGCACGGTTGAGGACGTAGTCATTGGTGGCCGGGTCGACCGAAAGTGAGGTACCAAACGGCGATCTGGAGTCGTAGTAAGAGCCACTCAATGAGCCCTTTTCGCCGCGCCAGTTGAAGCCGTACTCGCGGTTATCGACGATGATTGCCTGCAGGTCGCGGATCTTATCGACGGACTGGCCCGGTACGCTGATGTTGCGCAGCGGAATGCCGATGTTGGGCAGACCGAAGCCTTCGCCATAGGAGGCGAATAGCGACCACCCGCCTGCAATGCGCCAGATCGCGCCGAGGTTGACCAAGCCTTCGGTGTACTTCACGCCGCCGCCCTCCACGAAGACGCTGTTGCGATAGGCGGTGGTGGTGTAACTATCTACGTGCAGTTCGCCGTCCTCGTGCCGATAGCCGCCGCTCAGAGTGACCGGGCCCAGGTCATAGCTCAGCTGTACATAAGGGGCCGTGCTGGTGTATTCCATCGGCGGCACCCATACGCGGTTGGTCAGGGCCAAACGCTGCTGCGCCTCGTCGTACACATAGTCGACGCCTACGCGCAGTTCGAGGCCAGAAACGTCGAACAACGCGGAGTTCACCCAGGAAGGACGGATACCGTGCTTTTTGCTGTCGATTTCGGACTGGTCGAAGATGCGATCCGCCTCATCGAAATCATCGTCCACCTTCACCAGCTGCTTGTCGTCGCCGTTTTCCGGCAGATAACGCATCGCTTGGTCGGCCCAGTAGGCGTTTACCAGTAGCGTGCCGCCGAAGAAATCGCCGTGACTGTAGATAACGTTGAACTGCTTGAAGTCGTTTAACTCTGCCTTGCTGCCGTAGATGTGACCGCGCTCGGCGCTGTTTGTGACCGGTATCGGACAAGTGTCGGGGTCGTAGCGACAACCTTCGACCTGGATGTAGTCACCGTTGCCCTCGATCTTGAAGTGGCTGTAGCTCGCCTGCAGGCGCTGCATGCCGTCCTCGCCGAAGTTGATACCGCCTTTCAGGAACAGATTCTTCGCCACCGAGTCGGAGACCGACCCGCTGGTGTTCATGCCTACGCGGCGGCCATCGGCGTCGTAGGCCATACCGCGATCAATGACCGAGGCGCCAACCACCAAATCGTGATTGTCCTGTTTGCGCATGAAGTTCAGGCCGACCTTCCAGCCGCTGCTGTCGTCGGCAAACTGGCTGGAATAGCGCGTAATAAGGCGGAACTCGTTGCCTTCCTTCTGCGGCACGGTGGACAAGTAGTTGATGATGCCGCCGGCCGCGCCGATGCCTTCCGACGCCGAAGGCCCGTTGATGACTTCGATGCGTTCGACGATGCCCATGTCAGTGAAGGTGGCGTTGCGATTGCCTTCGCGCAGCGGCGAGCCCTGCGGGATACCGTCGAACAAGCGCAGAGCAATGCGACCACGCAGGGTTTCGCCGGAATTGCTCATGGCCTGCGACGATTCCGCGTAACCGGGCACGGTGCGCGCCAGCACGGCGGTCGCGTCTTCGGTCACGGCCAAGGTCTGCCTGATTTCCTCCTTCGACACGACGCTGATCGCGCCCGGGATCTTGTCGATCGCCTTGGGACTGCGCGCGCCGGTGACGATCATGCGGTCGAGGTCGGTGGTCTTGGCATCCTTGTCGTCCTGCGCGTCGTCCGTGCCGGCCTGCTGGGCCATCGCGCCGGCGGGTAACAGGGAAGCTGCCAGCACGCAGGTGATCGCCGCGGTCAGTCGATTGGTCATGACGTTTCTCTGATGGATGTACGGTGGCTTCGATGACGGCCGTTGCGGCCGCCGCGTTTACGTTCGAGTCCGCCATGCCCACGGGGGCATGGTGGCTGGCAACGCCCCTCCCGGCGCCCCTACAGCCTTGCTGGTATTCGATTTGCACCGCAGCTTAGGCCGCGCATCATGGCGATTGAACCGCCGCCCGCTATGTTCAGTGACTAGAAATTGTTTATCGCAACGGCAGTTTTTATTGCGTTGCAGCAGCCGCCCGTGCGCATTCAATCGGCGCGACGGCTTTCGCGGATCAGCACGTTGACCAGGCGCTCGCGCACGCTCGAACGCGACCACACCACGCCGATGCGGCGCGGCTCCGAAGGAAGCGGCAGCGGGATGCGCACCAGGTCGAGGCCCTCCGGCCACGGCCGCGCCCAGTCCGGCACCAGCGAAACGCCCAAGCCGCGGTCCACCATCACCGCTATGGCGTTGAGCGCGTTCAATTCGAAGCGCTCGCGCGGCACGATGCCGGCGTTGCGCAGGTATTCGTCGGCCTGGCGCCCGCCCCACTGATGGCGGTCGTAGCGGATCAGCGGTTCGCTGGCCAGCAACTCGTGCGGGTCGCGTCCGGCCATGCGCGCCGGCGCCAGCATCACCAGCGGTTCCTCGCGCAGCAGCTGGAACTGGCAGGTCTTCGGCAGCGAATACGGCGCCTGCAGCACCAGCGCCGCGTCCAGTTCGCCCGACTCCACCGCGCGGTACAGGTCGGCCGAATAGCCGGGCTGGATGAACACGTTGATCTGCGGGAAGTTCTCCACCATCCGCGCCAGGATGTCCGGCAGCATGCCGGCCAGCGCAGTGGGGCACGCGCCCACGCGCAGCTCGCCGGACACCGCGGTGTCGTTGGCCACGCTGCGCAGGTCG
>DASRYD010000374.1:0-7248 GCA_035653955.1 Pseudoxanthomonas sp. | reverse complement strand
GTTTTCCAGGGTCGCGCCGAGGCGGTCGAAGTCCGCCGGCAGGTCGGCCAGCGCATCGACAAACACGGGGACCTGCGCCCGGGCCAGTTCGTCGCCCAGCTTCCACGCCTCGGTGCCGCCGGCGATGGCGATGCGCAGGTTCTGCCTGTTGGCCCAGCGCAGCAGTTGGCGGATGTCGGCGGCGCGGTTGACCGAGAACACGATGCGGCCGTTGCCGGCGAGGTATTTCGCCAGCGTCGTGCGCCCGGCGGGAGTCAGCAGCGCGTGCGGCGAAGTCGCGGGGATGCGTCCGCGCGCTTCGTCGACCATCTGGTCGAGCAGCATCCACTGCGCCGCGCGCGACTTGCCGCTGAGCTCGGCCGCGTCGTCGCCCAAGGTGACGAACAGCGCGCGCGGGCCGATCGGATCGGCGCTGCCGTCCAGCCGGACCACGCCGCCCTGTCCGGCGACGAAGGCGCCGCCGTTGTTCGCGCCGATCAGGGTGAAGCCGATGCCTTCGATGCGCGCCACCGGCAGCAGCACCGAATCGGGGTTGTAGGCCAGGGTCGCATCGAATTCGGGACGCGCCGGCTGGTCGTCCTTCAGCGTCACCGAACTGTCGACGGTGGAAGCCTCGCCCGAGACCTCCTCCAGGCCGATTTCGGTGATGCCGCCGAACAGCGCCGGGGTCAGCGATTTGCCGCCGGCATCGAACACGCCGGCCCCGTCGGCCGCGACCAGATCCGGGCCGACCGCGACGATGCGGCCGTCGCGCACGTGCACGTCGGCATTGCGCAGCGTGCCTTGCGCGGTCGCGGTGTGCACGGTGGCGTTGCGTATGTAGAAGTCCTGGGCGAAAACCGCCGGAGCCAGCAGCAGGCCGGCGGCGAGCAGGGCGATGCGCTTCACAGTGCACCTCCCTGGCCCAGCAGGAAGTCCGATTTCGGCTGCCGCGCCTTGTCCTCGCGGTCGTACACGCGTGCACCGTCGATATACACCTGCTCGGCGTGCGCGTACACGCTGAAGGGATTCCGATCCCATACCACCGCGTCGCCCATCTTGCCGGTCTCCAGCGTGCCGGTGCGCTGCTCCACGCCCAACGCCTTGGCCGGGTTGTAGGTCAGCCAGCGGATCGCGCGTTCGGGGGGTATCTCGATGCCGGCCAATCGCGCATGCGCGATGACCTTCGCCGCTTCCTGGTTCAAGCGCTGGATGCCTTCTTCCGAATCCGAATGCACGATGGCGCAACTGTTGGCGGGACGGTCGACCAGGGCGATGTTCTCCTGGATGCCGTCGAAGGCTTCCATCTTGAAGCCCCACCAATCGGCCCACAGCGCGCCGCACACGCCTTCGGCGGCCAGCCGGTCGGCGATCTTGTAGGCCTCGACGCCATGGTGGAAGGCGGCGATCCTGAAGCCGAATTCCTTGGACAGATCTAGCATCGTCGCCATTTCGTCGGCGCGGTAGCAATGGATGTGCACGCGGATCTCGCCGTTGATCGCGCCGGCCAGCGTATCCAGCTTCAGATCGCGCTTGCCGCCGCTGTCGCCGGAGCTGTCGGCCTTGTCGCCGCCGGAAGCGCGCGACCACCAGTGCTTCTTCTTCGGCTCGCTGGCCTTGGGCGCGTTCTTCTTCAGGTATTCGGCGGCGTCGATGAACGCGGCGCGATAACCGGCGACGTTGGCCATGCGCGTGGACGGGCCGCCCTTCTGCCCGTAGACGCGCTTCGGATTTTCGCCGCAGGCCATCTTCAGCCCCCACGGCGCGCCGGGGAATTTCATGCCCTGGTAGGTGGTGGAACGCACGTTCTTCAGGGTCACCCCGCGGCCGCCGATCAGGTTGGCCGAACCCGGCAACACCTGCAGCGAAGTCACGCCGCCGGCAAGCGCGGTGTCGAAACCCGGATCCTGCGGCCACACCGAATGCTCCGCCCACACGTTCGGCGTGACCGGCGAGGTCATCTCGTTGCCGTCGCTGTGCGCGCTGACGCCGGGGCTGGGATACACGCCCAGGTGCGAATGCACGTCGATGATCCCGGGCGTCACCCACTTGCCGGTGCCGTCGACCAGGGTCGCGCCTTCCGGCGCGGCCAGGGCCTTGCCTACCGCCGCGACCTTGCCGTCCTGCAGCAGCACGTCGGCGTCGTCGATGCGCTCGCCGGTGCCGGTCAGCACGGTGGCGTGCTGGATCAGCACGGGGCCCGATGCCAGCGGCTGGTAAGTGCTGGGATAGGGGTCCTGGGTGAAACGCGATGCGGCGACGGCATTGCCGCACAGCAGGACAAGGCCGAACGCGACGGCCGGGACGAGGGCTTTCGGATGCATGGCATTCCCCACGGGATTCCCCGGCACGCTAAACCGGTCGCGACCGCCTTGCCAAGTGACTTCCGGCACGGCATGACACAATGGCCCGGACCATGAAGGACGGGCAATGAAAGAGAAGAACGACATCGTCGAGAACTGGCTGCCGCGCTATACCGGCGTGCCGCTGGACCAGTTCGGCGAACACATCCTGCTGACCAACTTCGGCGGCTACCTCAACGTGTTCGCCCAGCAGACCGGCGCGCCGATCATCGGCCTCGACCGGCCGATGCCCAGCGCGACCTACGACGGCATCACCATGATCAACTTCGGCATGGGCAGCCCGAACGCGGCGACGATGATGGACCTGCTGTCGGCGATCGGGCCGAAGGCGGTGCTGTTCCTGGGCAAGTGCGGCGGTCTGAAGCGCAAGAACCAGCTTGGCGACCTGGTGCTGCCGATCGCGGCGATCCGCGGCGAGGGCACCAGCAACGACTACCTGCCGGCGCAGGTGCCGGCGCTGCCGGCGTTCGCGATGCAGCGGGTGATTTCCACCACCATCCGCGACCTCGGCCACGACTACTGGACCGGTACCGTCTACACCACCAATCGCCGCGTGTGGGAGCACGACGACGCGTTCAAGGAACGCCTGCGGCAGATGCGCTGCATGGCCATCGACATGGAAACCGCGACCATCTTCGCCGCCGGTTTCGCCAACCGCATTCCGTGCGGCGCGCTGCTGCTGGTCAGCGACCAGCCGATGATCCCGGAAGGGGTGAAGACCGAGGCCAGCGACGCCAAGGTCAGCGCGCAGTACGTCGAGGACCACATCAAGATCGGCATCGAGTCGCTGAAGCTGATCCGCCGAAACGGCAAGTCGGTGCGGCATTTGCGCTTCGACGAGTGAGGCCCGCATGAACCTGCCATCGCCTGCCGTGGTCGTGGATTTCTGGCGGAATGCCGGCTACGAAAAATGGTTCACACGCGACGAAGCCTTTGACGGCGATTTTCGCATGCGTTTCCTCGACGCGCACCACGCGGCAGCGCGGCGCGAGCTGGAAGACTGGATGGAATCGGCGGACGGGGCGCTGGCGCTGATCGTGTTGCTCGACCAGTTCCCGCGCAACTGTTTTCGCGGCAGCGCGCACTCCTGGGCGACCGACGGACTGGCGCGGCATTACGCGAGTCGCGCGATCGCCGCGGGCTTCGACAAGCAGGTCGATCCGGCGATGCGGTTCTTCTATTACATGCCTTTCGAGCACTCGGAGGCGCAGGAAGACCAGCAGCGCGCGCTGGACCTTTTCGCCGCGCTGGGCGACGCGAACTACATGAAGTACGCGCAACTGCATGCCGACCTCATCGCCCGCTTCGGTCGCTTCCCGCATCGCAATGCCGCATTGGGCCGGGAATCGACGCGGGAGGAGGTCGATTACCTGGCGGGCGGCGGGTTCAGCGGTTGAATTTCTTGACCCTTCTCCCACCGGAAGAAGGTCGCGCGAAGCGCCGGATGAGGGCGTAGGCCTTCAGTCGCCGGACACCGCCGACGCAAGCGGGTTTTACGCCCTCATCCGCCCCTGCGGGGCACCTTCTCCCGGTGGGAGAAGGAAGCGGGCATCAATACTTGCTCAGACTCGCATCCACTTCGTCGGCCCATGCGTTGATGCCGCCGGCGACGTTGTAGACATGGGTGAAGCCGCGTGCGCGGAACTCTTCCGCCGCCTGCTGGCTGCGGCCGCCGCTGCGGCACAGGAAAGCGATGGCGGTGTCCTTCGGCAACGCTTCCAGTTCGGCGCGGCCATTGCCATCGAAAGTCTTGAACGGCACGTTGGCGGCGGCTATGGCGCGTTCCTCGGCCGGACGCACGTCGACCAGCAGCACTTCGCCAGCGCGGACCTTGGCGTCGGCTTCCTTCGGCGACAGGGGTTGCACCGGCTTCGGCGCGTTCGGGTTGTCGATGGCCAGGCCCTTGCCGCGGATGTCGTCGACCCAGTCGATGGTGATGCCATCGGCGCGGCGCGCGCTGGCCGGATCGAACTGCACGCGGACGCCGTTGGATTCGGCGGCGATCGCGTTGGCGTCGAAGCGGCCGATCTGGAACGCGGGCTGGAACTGCGCATTGATGGCGAGGGCCAGCACGGCGCCGGGGCCGGCGTCTTCGACGGCGTTGCGCAGCATTTCCGCCGCGGCCGGCGTGATGGTGATCGACGGCGGCGTGCGATCGGGCGCTTGCAGGCCCAGCAGCGAGGCCAGTTCGCCGGAGTTGGTCATCTGCTCGATGATGTCGCTGCCGCCGACCAGTTCGCCGTCGACGTACAGCTGCGGGATGGTCGGCCAGTCGCCGTAGGCCTTGATGCCTTCGCGGATTTCGGAGTCGGCCAGCACGTTGACGTGGGCGTATTCGGCGCCGAGCGAGTCGAGCGCGCCGGCGGCCTTGGCCGAGAAGCCGCATTGCGGCATCGACGGCTGGCCTTTCATGAACAGCACGACGCGGTTGGCTTGCAGCAGGGATTCGATGCGCGTGCGCAGGGCGGGGTCGAGGGACATGGCGGGGTTTCGCGGGGGATTCGGGGAAGTAATTTTACGCCTTCCGCGGTTACGCTGAGCGTAACGGCCTGGCAACGCTGTGTATCCGTAGGAGCGGGCCCTGCCCGCGATGCTCCTCGCCACGATTTGGCCGAAGGGCAGCGCGGGCAGGGCCCGCTCCTACGAAAGCATCGCGCGGGCTGCGGGCAGGGCCAGCCGCGTCCATTGGGCGTACATCGCGGCGGATGGATGCAGGCCGTCGTCGGCCAGCATCGCCGGTTCCGCGCCGTATTCGCGGCTGGCTCCGGTGATGTCGACGTAGCGGATGCCGCGCAGTCCGCAGGTTTCGCGGGCAGCCATATTGAAGGCGTCGATTTCGCGCGCGATGGCGCCGGTGTCGCGACCGGACTGGATGGCGAACGGGGTCACGCCCCAGTCGGGGATGGACAGCACCATCACGCGGTCGGGGCGATTGCCGGTGAAGCCGACCGCGCGCCACAGCAGGGCCGCGAACTGCACGCGGTATTCGTCGATGCTGCGGCCACGATACTGGTTGTTGACTCCGATCAGCAGGCTGACGAAGTCGAATTCGCCCAGCGGTCCGGCTTCGGCGATGGCGTCGTCGAGTTCGTCGGTGGTCCAGCCGGTGGTGGCGATGATCTCCGGGTCGGCCAAGGGGATGCCTTCCTCGCGCAATGCGCGCGCGAGTTGCATCGGCCAGCGGCCGTTCTGCTCGACGCCTTCGCCGATGGTGTAGGAGTCGCCGAGGGCGAGGTAGGTGAATAGCGAAGGAGAGTTGGAATTCATAGCCGCATTCCCAGCCAAATCACGGTTTCGGTAGCCACGGAGACAATGGGGGTAAGCAGCCGAGACCAAAATCCGTCAGCACGAAAATGCGCCGCTGATTGATCGCGGTGTTGCCGCTCCTCGGCGACGATGGCGCTGATAGCCGCAACGGCGCTTGGATCGTCATCTTGGAGCGCGGAGACCTGTTGCTCCAGATGGCGGAGCACGACGCTTTCGACAGCAACGCTGGTCGCTGCAATGGCGCCGCGACCGAACAGACCGGTAGCCAGGCCAAGTACATAACCACCGAGGCCACACAACCAGTAACTACGGCAGCGTGGCTGATTCCGACGTCGCAATTCCGCAACAAAGATGCTCAGGTGTCCTTGCTCGTGCAAACGGAACTCGCAAAGTTCATCGACCATATCCGGAGCGGTAACCCTCGCGAGAAGGATCTGGCCCGAATAGATGTTGATTGCCCCGCGTTCGCCGGCGTGGTTGACCTTGATGATGCGATCGCCTAGCCGCCTGCCGACGGGTTGTGTTGTGAACGCATCCAAATATCAGGCCGCCGATTTCGCCTTCAATGGCACCACCTTGCCAACTGCTTCCGCGCGACGGCTCAACGCGCGATCGATGCGGGCGAACACGTCGCGCATCGCCGCCGCTTCCGGCAGCAGGGTCACGCGGAAGTGATGGCGATAGGGCACGTTGAAGCTGGAACCAGGCACCACCAGGACGCCCTCGTTTTCCATCAGGTCCAGGGCGAAATCGTGGTCGTCGAAGCCCTTGGCCGCCGCGCCGACCACCGCCGGGAACGCGTACAGCGCGCCGGCCGGGGCGACCAGTTCCAGATGCTCGCTGGCTTTGCAGGCTTCGATCACGGCGCGGCGGGTTTCGTACAGGCGGCCGCCCGGCGTGCACAGCGAAGTGATCGTATCGGGGCCGTTGACCGCGGCCTCGATCGCGTACTGGCCCGGCACGTTGGCGCACAGGCGCAGCGCGCCGAGCAGGTCCATCGCGTGCTGGAACTCGGAAACGACTTCCTTCGCGCCGCTCAGCAACGCCCAGCCTACGCGCCAGCCGCAGGCGCGGTGCACCTTGCTCAGGCCGCTGAAAGTCAGGCACGGCACGTCGCCGGCCAGCGGCGCGACCGGTTCGAACTTCGCTCCGTCGTACAACACCTGATCGTAGATCTCGTCGACCAGCAACAGCAGCTTGTGCTTCGCCGCGATGGCGACGATGCGCTCGAGCAGCTCGCGCGGGTAATTGGCGCCGGTCGGGTTGTTCGGGTTGATCAGCACGATGGCGCGGGTGCGGCTGGACACGCGCGCTTCGATCTGCACCGGGTCGGGCAGGAAATCGTTGTCCGCGTCGCAACTGTAGTAGACCGGGCGGCCGTCGTTGAGGATGGTCGCCGCCGACCACAGCGGGTAATCGGGCGAGGGCAACAATACTTCGTCGCCGGGATTCAGCAACGCGCGCAGCGACAAGTCGATCAGTTCGCTGACGCCGTTGCCGACGAACACGCGGTCGGGGTGCGCGTCGGCGATGCCGCGGCGCGCGTAATAGGCGGCGATGGCTTCGCGCGCGACCGGCAGGCCCTGCTGGTGGGTGTAGGGGTCGGTGCGGCCCATGTCGTCGGCGATCGCGCGCTGCA
>DASRYD010000373.1:0-3521 GCA_035653955.1 Pseudoxanthomonas sp. | reverse complement strand
GTGCCGGGTACCCTGGTCAACGCAGCGGCGGGAGGCGGCAGCCGCGAGGTGGTGCGCTTCGGCCATCCCTCCGGCACCCTGCGCGTCGGCGCGGAGGTGAAGCAGGTGGATGGCCAGTGGACGGTGACCCGCGCAGTCATGAGCCGCAGCGCCCGGGTGCTGATGGAAGGCGCAGTACGGATACCCGGCGGCATATCCTGAATCGGCGGGCATTACTCCCTATCGCGCACAAATACCCCTGCCGAAGGTAATATCCAGCAGTCCGCCCAGCCGCCGAGACCTGCATGAATCCGCCGAATCCGTCCGCCGCCACCCTGCACTCGCTGCGCCCGCGTCCGGAAGTGGAGCTGGGGCGCCGCGCCGAGGTGCGAGTGGAGAAATTCCTCGACGCGGCCACCGAAGTCTTCGCGGAAAAGGGTTACCAGCACGCCAAGCTGAGCGAGATCGTCGCTCGCGCCGGCGGCTCGATGGCAACGTTGTACCGCGTGTTCGGCGACAAGGAAGGCCTGGCCCACGCGATCATCGAACGCCGTCTCGACGACCTGAACCAGCGCATGCAGGCGCTGGACCTGTCGGGGCAATCCCCGGACCAGGCCTTGCGCCTGGCGGCGGAGCGCCTCGTCGAAAGCCTGGCCCGGGCCGATTCGCGCGTGCTGCATCGCATCGTCATCGGCGAAGGCCAGTCGTTCCCGCAACTGCGCGACTGGTTCTTCGACCACGCGGTGGCCACGGTCCGCGAAAAACTGGCCACCTACTTCGAACAGGAAGCCGCCACCGGCCGGCTGCGCATCGACTCCGCCGAACATGCCTCCAGCCAGTTCTTCATGATGCTGTTCGGCGATTGGGCCCTGCGCATTTCCTGCGGAAACCTGCACGAGACCGACGAAGCGGCGCTGCATGCCTACGCGATGCAGGCGGTGGACCTGTTCCTGCGCGGCGCGCTGCCGCGCTGATCCGCCCCTTCCCGAAACGTCAAAGGCCCAGTCTTTCCGGGTCTCCCCGGATCGGCTGGGCCTTCTAGTCGTCGTCCGGCTTTCAGGACATGTGCCTTCTTGCTTTCCTACGACGCAGGCAGGCTAACGCCACGCGCGTTACTCCGCCGTCAAGGAACGCTTACCGTTCGTCGGCAGGCCACGGCCACCAACCCTTGCCGGTCAGCGCGTAGCGGTCGGCGGCGCGTTCGAACGGATTGCGCACGCTGACACCGCCGCACAGCAGGTATATCGGCAGGAACAGCGGCCCCAGCACCATGTACTGGAAAACGTGCGCGCGCTCATGGTCGCCGAGCACGATGTAAGGATGCACGCGGCGCCCGGCGCGATGTTCGTAGGTGATGCAGGGCGAGTCGAGCGTGTCGCCGCTGTGCAGGATCACGTTGCCGAAGGTGATCGCCCCGCCCGGCCCCCACGGCCAGAAATGGAAGACCAGGGCGAAATCGCGGCGATTGAACCGTGGCTTCGAGCCGAACAATGCGCCGAAGCCGCCCAGCAGCAGGCCCAGCAGGGTATTCGGTGATGCCCAGACGAAACCGAGCGCGCGCATCGCGACCAGCGCGGACTTTCGCAATGCCGTGGCGCCCGCTACGTCTTTCAATCGGCCTCGTTCGGCATCAGCAACCACAGGATCAGGTAGACCAGGATGCCCGGGAACGCTGCAGACGCGATCGACACGATCACGAAAAGCGCGCGCAGCAACGTCGCGTTCCAGCCGAAGCGGTGGGCGATACCGCCCATCACTCCGGCGATCATGCGGTCGTTGAGCGAACGAGCGAACGGCTTGGTCTCGGTCATGGCGGCCCCCTGTGGCTGCGCCGAGTCTAGCGCGTCACGGCGCGGGCTTGGCTGAACCGCGCAGGCGCCGCAACTGGTCGCGGAACCACCCTGCCGAATCCTGCTCGGGCCGGTCCGGGCAACGCACGCGGTACGCCTTGCCGCTGAGGCTGCTGCGACTCGCCGCGCGGTCGATGAACTGCTCGGCGGAATCGACCAGGTTCTTCTTCAACAGGTAGTCGTACTTGCGTTGCAGGTGCGCCCGCGCCTGTGCGGCGTCGTACCAGTTGCCGTTGCGGTTGAACTCGCAGCGCGAGGCGCCCAGCGACTGCATCAGTCCGGCGATTTCCCGAGCTGCGGCGGGCGATGGCGCGGCCGGCGCGGATGCCGAGACGGCCAGCCACGGCAGTGCGAGGAAAATGGCGAGGGATTTCCAGTTCATCATCGCGGCATCATCCGACGCCGCGCTGAACCGGCATTGAAGGTTCAGCGCGAACGTTTGGTCAGCCAGTCGTGGATCGACGCCGGTACTTCGCGCTGGGCGCGGCTGGAAACGTAGATGCCGATGTGTCCGCCCTTGAAGCTCAGTTCGCTGTAGTCGGTGCTGCCGGCCAGCCCTGCCAGCGCGCGCGACGCATCGGGCGGCACCAGGTGGTCCTGCTCGGCGTAGATGTTCAGCACCGGCATGTCGACGAAACCCAGGTCCACTTCCTCGCCGTCGATGACGATGCCGCCGTTGACGAAGCCGTTGCCCTGGTAAAACTGCTTGATGAACTGGCGGAAGGCCTCGCCGGCCAGGTCGGGCGAGTCGAAGATCCACTTCTCCATGCGCAGGAAGTCCTCGATCGCGCGCTTGTCGTCGAGGATATCGACCAGACCGAGGTATTTCTGCAGGTTCAGCCGGAACGGCTTCAGCATCAGGTAGCTGGCGTTCATCAGGTCGGCCGGCACGTTGCCAAGCGTGTCGACGAACAGGTCCACGTCCATCTGCCGGGTCCAGTTCGACAGCATGTTGTCCGGTGTGTGGAAATCCACCGGCGTGACCATGGTGATCAGGTTCCTGACCTTGTCCGGATGCAGCGCCGAATAGCACAGCGAGAACGCGCCGCCCTGGCAGATGCCGAGCAGATTGATCGCATCGACGCCGTAGGCCTCGCGCAGGTGGTCGACCGCGCCATCGATGAAGCGGTTGATGTAGTCGCCCAGTTCGAGGAAGCGGTCGGAACGGTCGGGATAGCCCCAGTCGATGATGTAGACATCCTGTCCTTGCGCCAGCAGACCCTTGACCAGCGAACGGTCGTCCTGCAGGTCGACCATGTACGGACGATTGACCAGCGCGTAGGAAATCAGCAGCGGCAACTTCGCGGTCGGCTTGTTCTCGCCGACGAAGCGGTACAGCGCGACCCTGCCGTCGCGCCAGACCTCTTCCTTGCGCGTCGCGCCATAGTGCACGTCGTCGACTTCGGGCAGGGTCTTCAGCCCGGCGGCGAGTTTCTGCTGCATGCCCAGCGCCTCCCTGGCCAGGGCATCTACGGTGAAATTCAGCGGGCCGTTCATTTGCGTTCACCCCGCTTGCCGTTGCGCTTGGCGGACGGCTCGGGGCCGAGCGGCGCCCGCGGCGCATAGCGCGCGACCCATTCCTTCATCGAAACGATGTTGCCCTTGGCCGGTTTCTTCCTCGACGCGACCGCGACCGCAGGCTTCGCCACCGCGCGCGGGGCCTCGACTGCGGCACGCTTGCTCGGCGAAACC
>DASRYD010000372.1:0-2425 GCA_035653955.1 Pseudoxanthomonas sp. | reverse complement strand
GCCGCCGATGGCGACGACGTCGGCGGGCGTCAGCAGCGATGCGGCCATCGCCTGCGCGGCGAAATCGTTGACCAGTTTCAGGTCCTTGAAGCCCAGCGCATCGCGGGTGCGCGCGAGCGAGATCACCCAGGGATGGTTGGTGATGCGCGCCTCGTCGCCATCGACGCGGCCGGCGACGGCGAACACGCCATGCCCGGCCTTCGCGCCGGTCTCGTCGAGGTAACGCTGGGCGGCATCGGCCAGCGAAGGGAAGTCCGCCACCACGTATTCGCGCACGCTGTCTTCCAGCAGCGGTGCGGCGGTGTTGCAGTCGGCCAACGCGAAGCGCGCGTTGGTACCGCCGATGTCGGCCAGCAGCGAATGGCCGGGGTTATCGGCGCCGAAACTCATGCGTGGCACAGCCGGGCTGCGCCGCCGGCGAACACTTGCATCGACATCCCTTCCCTCTGTCGTGTGTGTGCGGGTTAACTAGTCGTCTTCGTTCGACAAGGCCGTGCCGTGGCTGGCGACGACCTTCGCATAATAGCGTGCGCTGTCCTTCGGGGTGCGCGTCTGGGTTTCGAAGTCGACATGGACGACGCCGAAGCGCTTGGAGTAGCCCAGCGACCATTCGAGGTTGTCCAGCAGGGACCAGACGAAGTAGCCGCCGATGTTGCAACCCGCTTCGATGGCGGCGTGCACGGCGCGGATGTGCTGGCGCAAATAGCTGATCCGCAAGGGATCGCGGACGCGCCCGTTCTCCGCCTTGGGCGGATCGAAGAACGCCGCGCCGTTCTCGGTGATGAACACCTTCGGGTTGCCGTAGCGTTCCTTGACCCAGGTCAGCGTGTCGGTCAGCCCCTGCGGGAATACCTCCCAGCCGGTTTCCGTATACGTATGCTGTGGCTGCCGCACCGGCGAGACCTTCAGCGGCCAGTTCGCTTCGTCGTGCCGCGACACGTTGCGGGTGTAGTAATTGACGCCGATGAAATCGAGCGGCTGCTTGATCAGATCCATGTCGGCCTGCGGCCAGTCCGGCCACGCTTCGCCGAAGATCTCGCGCATTTCCTCCGGGTAGCTGCCGAGGATCGCCGGGTCCAGGTATTGGCGGTTCATGTAGGCCTCGGCGCGGCGGGTCGCGGCGAGGTCTTCGGGGGACTGGCTGGCCGCGTACTTCGGTTCGATGTTCACCACCAGGCCGATCTCGTGCTTGCCCAACGCGCGATAGGCCTGCACCGACTTGCCGTGCGAACGCATCAAGTGGTGGCTGGCGATCGGCGCTTCGAAACGATTGCGATGGCCCGGCGCCAGCGCGCCATGCAGGTAACCGCCGTCGGTGACCACCCAGGGTTCGTTGAGCGTGGCCCAGCGGCGCACGCGGCCATCGAGGCGCTTGAACATCGTCTCGCTGTATTCGGCGAACCAGTCGGCAATGTCGGGGTTGAGCCAGCCGCCGCGGTCGTCCAGCGCTGCCGGCAGGTCCCAGTGGAACAGCGTCGCCACTGGCTGGATGTCGTTTTCCAGCAGGGTGTCGACCAGGCGTTCGTAGAAGTCGAGGCCTTTCGGATTGACCCGGCCGCGGCCTTCGGGCAGCACGCGGCTCCACGAGATGCTGAAGCGGTAGGCCTGCATGCCCAGTTCCTTCATCAGCGCGATGTCCTCGCGCCAGCGGCGGTAGTGGTCGCAGGCGACGTCGCCGTTGTCGTCGTTGAGCATGCGCCCCGGGGTGTGCGCGAAGCGCTGCCAGATGCTGGGGCCGGCACCGTCGGCCAGCGGCGAGCCTTCGATCTGGTAGGCGGCGGTGGCGCTGCCCCAGATGAAATCCCTGGGGAAGGCGTACGACTTCGACATGGCCCCTCCGGCGTGTCGTGAGGTGGTTGCGTTGTGAAAACGGTTACATGGCAGAATAGCGCGAACGCGGCCGGCTTGTCATGGCCGCGCGCACAATCCGGAAGGCCCGGCCGGCCGGAGTTCGCGGGAGGGGCCCGTCGACAGTGCGTCCACGCAGACAACGGGAGCGGTATGGCGACGGTCGAACTCGATCAGCTGCGCAAGGTCTACGCCAACGGCCAGGTCGCCGTGCATGGCGCCAGCTTCGACATCCGCGACGGTGAGCTGATGGTGCTGGTCGGCCCGTCGGGCTGCGGCAAGTCCACCCTGTTGCGGATGATCGCGGGGCTGGAGGAAATCAGTGGCGGCACCCTGAAGATCGGCGGGCGCGCGGTCAACGACGTCGCGCCGAAAGACCGGGATATCGCCATGGTGTTCCAGTCGTATGCGCTGTATCCGCACATGAGCGTGGCCGAGAACCTCGGCTTCGCGCTGAAGCTGCAGGGCCTCGATCGTGTGCAACGCGAGGCGCGCGTGCGCGAGGCGGCGAAGATGCTGGAGCTCGAAGCCTTGCTGGAGCGCAAGCCGGCGCAGTTGTCCGGCGGCCAGCGCCAGC
>DASRYD010000371.1:0-2656 GCA_035653955.1 Pseudoxanthomonas sp. | reverse complement strand
CGCACCTGCCGGGCATGCTAGCGGCGAAGACCGCGGTGCCGGTGCTCGGCGTGCCGGTTCAGTCCAAGGCGCTGAACGGCATGGATTCGCTGCTGTCGATCGTGCAGATGCCGGCCGGCATTCCGGTCGCCACCTTCGCCATCGGCAACGCCGGCGCGGCCAACGCGGCGCTGTTCGCCGCCGCACTGCTGTCCTCGGAGCATCCGCTCATCGGCGAAGCGCTGGCCGCGTTCCGCGAGAAGCAGACCGGCGACGTACTGGCCGCGGACGACCCGCGCCAATGACCACCGTGGGCATTCTCGGTGGCGGGCAACTGGCCCGCATGCTGGCGCTTTCCGGCGCGCCGCTGGGCCTGCGCTTCCTGGTCATGGACACCGAGGCCGACGCCTGCGCCGGACAGTTCGCGCCGTTGCTGGTCGGCGACTACCGCGACGAGAAGGCGTTGGCAGAGTTCGCGTCGAAGATCGACGTGGCCACCTTCGATTTCGAGAACGTTCCGGCCGAAAGCGCGCAATGGCTGAGCGAACGCGTGCCGGTGTTCCCCAACCCGCGGGCGCTGGCCATTGCCCAGGACCGATTGGCGGAAAAAACGCTGTTCCGCGAACTCGGCATCCCGGTGCCGGATTTCGCCGCGGTCGCCACGCGCGAGGACCTCGATGCCGCGCTGGCCAGGGTCGGCGTGCCGTGCATCCTGAAGACGCGCCGGCTCGGCTACGACGGCAAGGGCCAGTTCCGCATCCGCGCGTTGGCCGATGCCGATGCGGCCTGGGACGCGCTTGGAGCGCAAGCCGACAAGGTCGGGCTGATCGTCGAGGCTTTCGTGCCCTTCCAGCGCGAGCTGTCGGTGGTCGCCGTGCGCGGCCGCGACGGCGAATTCCGCAGTTGGCCGCTGACCGAGAACTGGCATGTCGACGGCGTGCTTTCGGCCAGCCTCGCTCCGGCGCAGGCGGACGACGCGCTGGCCGACGCCGCCATCGCGCATGCGCGCAAGCTGGCGGAGAAGATCGACTACGTCGGCGTGTTCGCGCTGGAGTTGTTCTGCAAGGACGGCGCATTGCTGGCCAACGAAATGGCTCCGCGCGTGCACAACTCCGGGCACTGGACGATCGAGGGTTCCGAGACCTCGCAATTCCAGAACCACCTGCGCGCGGTACTCGGCCTGCCGCTGGGCGACACGCGCATGCTCGGCCACGCCTGCATGCTCAACTGGATCGGCGCGATGCCCGATGCCACTGCGGTGTTGGGCGAGGCCGGCGGCCACTGGCACGATTACGGCAAGCTGCCGCGCGCCGGGCGCAAGGTCGGGCATGCGACGCTGCGCGCGGATTCGAAGACGGAACTTGCCGAAGCATTGAAGCGCGTCGGCAGCGCGCTGGACCGCGGAGCGCAGGTAACCCCGGTGGTCGACCGCCTTCTGTAGGAGCGCCCCTGGGCGCGACCTGATGCATGGGATCGCGTGGAAAATCCGTCGAGCCCGGAACTCCGGTCGCGCCCAGGGGCGCTCCTACAAGGGCAAAAAAGAAGGCCGGGTTTCCCCGGCCTTCTTCGTTGCGGAATCCGCGGCGTATCAACGCAGGTTCGCGGCGACGAAATCCCAGTTGACCAGCGCCCAGAACGATTCGACGTACTTCGGCCGCGCGTTGCGGTAGTCGATGTAGTAGGCGTGTTCCCAGACGTCGATGGTCAGCAGCGGCTTGTCCTCGCCGGTCAGCGGAGTGGCCGCGTTGGAAGTGCTGGCCAGACCCAACGAACCGTCCGGGCGCTGCACCAGCCAGCCCCAGCCGGAGCCGAAGGTGCCGATGGCGGTCTTGGTGAACTCTTCCTTGAACTTGGCGAAGTCGCCGAACGCGGCGTTGATGAGCTCGGCCAGCTTGCCGGTGGGCTCGCCGCCGCCGTTGGGCTTCAGGCCGTTCCAGTAGAAGGTGTGGTTCCAGATCTGCGCGGCGTTGTTGAACATGCCGCCGGACGACTTCCTGATGATTTCCTCCAGCGGCAGGCTGGCGAACTCGGTACCTTCGATCAGCTTGTTGAGGTTGTCGACATAGGTCTTGTGGTGCTTGCCGTAGTGGTAATCGATGGTTTCGCCGGAAATATGCGGCTCCAGCGCGGTACGGTCGTAGGGCAGGGGGGGCAGTTCGATGGCCATGGCGGTTCCTCTGGCTTGGCGGTTGAAAGTCGTCCGGGGGATTACAATAGGAGTTTACCCCGGACGCCCCTTTGCAGGCCGTCAATGCAGGAGAAAAACACCATGCCGGTGATGGAACGCATCCAGGCCGAGATCGAAGGCCATCCGCTCGTACTGTTCATGAAGGGCACGCCGGAGTTCCCGATGTGCGGCTTCTCCAGTCGCGCGGTGGAGGCATTGCGTTCGGCCGGTGCGGAATCGATCTACACGATCAACGTGCTGGAAGAGCCGGAGATTCGCGCCAACCTGCCGCGCTTCTCGAACTGGCCGACTTTCCCGCAACTTTTCATCCATGGCGAACTGATCGGCGGCTGCGACATCACCCTGGAGTTGCTCGAGTCGGGCGAGTTGCAGCGCATCGTCGTGGAAGCGGCGTCGCAGTGAGCCTGGTTTCGCTTCCTGTCCGCGATGCGCGCGCCCTGCAGGAGCGCGTGGTGCTGGTCATGTCGTGCTCGCCGGCCGAGATGAAGA
>DASRYD010000370.1:0-1736 GCA_035653955.1 Pseudoxanthomonas sp. | reverse complement strand
AGTTCGTCCTTGCCGGCGGCACGGGTCGCGCGCACGCTGGACACGATGCCGCCGCCGCTGCGGGCGATTTCTTCGTAGCTGGCGCCCTGCAGGCGCTGCTCGAACTCGCCCGCGCGGTCGCCGGCGAACACCAGGTGGGTGTGGCAATCGATCAGGCCGGGAGTGATCCAGCCCCTCGCTTCGATCACTTCCTCGGCGAGCGAGGCTGGCTCTCCGGGCAGCGCGCCGCGGGTCCCGACGAACGTCAGCAGGCCGTTTTTCCAGCCCATCGCCCCGGTTTCGATGGCGCCGTAGCCATGCGCGCCATCCAGCGTCGCCAGCGAAACCCCGACGATCAGGCCATCCCAGCGATCAGTCACCGCCGCCACCGCAATCGCCGCCCGAGTCGCTGCCCATGCAGCCGTCTCCGGAAGCGGACATGGATGCATCGCTGTCCGAGGGCGCCGTCGCGTAGCCGGAATCGCCGCCGGCGAATTCGCGCCGTTCCGAACGGGCGATCGCCGATCGGGCGATCAGTATCGCCAGCACGACGAAGGCGAGGACGGCGAAGGCGATGATCAGGAGCATCGACACGGCGGGTGTTCCGGTTGTCGCGGACGCGGTAGCCTAGCGCATCCCGGCGACGAGCCGAACTCCGGCGCGGTACAGCGACAGATGGAAGCCCAGAATTCCGCGAAAAAGGCCGCGAATCCGCCGTTGGCCGAGCGTGTCGAGCGCGGCTGGCGCCTGCCGGGCGTGGCCAACCTGCATTCGCATGCGTTCCAGCGCGCGATGGCCGGGTTGGCCGAGCGGCAGACCAATCCCGAGGATTCGTTCTGGACCTGGCGCGAAACCATGTACCGCTTCGCCGCGCGAATGACGCCCGAGAGCAATTACGCCGTCGCCCGCCAGCTGTACGCGGAAATGCTGGAAGCCGGCTACACGACGGTCTGCGAGTTCCACTACGTCCATCATCGGCCGGACGGCGCGCCCTATGCCGACCCGGCCGCGATGTCGCTGGCGCTGGCCGCCGCCGCGCGCGATACCGGCATCCGCCTGACCCTGCTGCCGGTGCTGTACATGGCCGGCGGTTTCGATGGTCGCGCGCTGGGCGAACGGCAGAGGCGTTTCGGCCACGACGTGGCGAATTACCTGCGCCTGTTCGAATCGCTGCATGCAAGGCAGGACGGCCTGCTGCGGGTCGGCTGCGCCCTGCACAGCTTGCGCGCGGTGCCCGGAACCGCGATGCGCGAAGTGCTGGCGGCGTTGCCCGCCGATGCGCCCGTGCATATCCACATCGCCGAACAGATCGGCGAAGTGCAGGATTGCCTGGCGATCCGCGGCGCGCGGCCGGTGGAATGGCTGCTGGCGAATGCCCAGGTCGGTCCGCGCTGGACGCTGGTGCACGCGACCCACCTGACCGATGCCGAAGTGGCCGGCATCGCCGGCAGCGGCGCGACGGTGGCGATCTGCCCGACCACCGAGGCCAATCTCGGCGACGGCCTGTTCCCGCTCCGCGATTACCTCGATGCGGGGGGGCGCTGGGGCATCGGCTCGGATTCGCACGTGTCGGTGTCGCCGGTCGAAGAGTTGCGCTGGCTGGAATACGGCCAGCGCCTGGCCACGCGCCATCGCAACATCGCGGTCGGCGCGAACACGCCGAGCGTTGGCGAGACGTTGCTGCGCGGCGTGCAGGCGAGTGCGGCGAACGCGACGGCATTCGACGCGTCCGGGGATGCGGTCGTGCTCGATGCCGA
>DASRYD010000369.1:0-8073 GCA_035653955.1 Pseudoxanthomonas sp. | reverse complement strand
GGCGAGGATTTCCTCGCGGCGGCTGACCATCGGCACGAGGATGCGCACCGGCCCGTAGCCCGATGCGCGCAGGATCGCGCGCAACTGGGTGTCGAACACGCCGTCGTGGCTCAGCGACAGACGCACGCCGCGCACGCCGAGCGCGGGATTGTCCTCGCCCTGCAAGGCCAGGCCGGTGCGGTCGGCCTTGTCGGCGCCGAGGTCCAAGGTGCGGATAGTCGTCGGCCGTCCGCTCATGCCCAGCACGATGTCGCGGTAATGGTGGAACTGTTCCTCTTCGTCCGGCAGCTCGTTGCGCTGCAGGAACAGGAATTCGGTGCGGTACAGGCCCAGTCCGGCCGCGCCCAGCGCATGTGCGTTGGCCACGTCCTCGCGCGATTCGGCGTTGGCCAGCAGCACGATGTCCACGCCGTCGCGAGTGCGGCTCGGCTTGCCGCGCAAGCGGTCCAGCTCGCGCTGTTCGCGGGCCAGTTCGCGCAGGCGTTCGCGGTGTTCGCGCAGGTCGTCGGCGTTGGGTTCGACCACCACCCGGCCGTTGCCGCCGTCGACGATCAGCGCATCGCCGTCGTTGATCTTCTGCAGCGCCTTGGCCGCGCCGACGATCAGCGGCAGGTGCAGGCTGCGGGCGAGGATGGCGCTGTGCGAGAGCGGACTGCCGGCCGCAGTGACGATGGCGACCACGCCCTGCGCCTGCAACTGCGCCAGTTCGGAAGGGGCGACGTTGTCGCTGACCAGGATGTCGCCGGCGACGCCGGCCAGGTCGACGGCACGCGCGTGCAGGTGCGCGTGGATGCGGCCGATGACATGGTCGAGGTCGTCCATGCGGCTTTTCAGGTATGGGTCGTCCATCGCCTCGAACACCGCCGCCAGCTTGTCGCGCTGCAGGCGCAAGGCGTAATCGGCGCTGTAGCGGCCGGCGCGGATCAACTCGTCCAGGCCGCGCAACAGTTCCGGGTCGTCCAGCAGCAGCGCGTGCAGGTCGAGGAATTCGCCCACTTCGGTGGCCAGCGCGCCATGCAGCTTCTGCCGCAGCACCTGCATTTCGCCGCGGGTGGCGTCGATGGCCGCGTGCAACTGCGCCAGTTCGCCTTCGACCCGATTCGCGCCGATGCGCTGTTCGACCACTTCCAGGGCGTGCGGCTGGCGCACGCGCGCGCGGCCGAGTGCGTTGCCGCGCGATGCGCCATGCCCTGAAAGCAGGAAACGCATCAGGGATCCTCGTCGAATCGTCGCTCGAACAACGCCGCGACCGCGGCCATCGCCGCAGCCTCGTCCTCGCCGTCGATGCGCACGGTCACCGGCGTGCCCTGGCCGGCGGCGAGCAGCATCACGCCCATGATGCTCTTGGCGTTTACCTCGCGCCCCTTCGCCGCCAAGGTCGCGTTGCAACGGAACGGAGCCAGCACCTGCACCAGCTTGGCAGTGGCGCGGGCGTGCAGGCCGAGGCGGTTGGAAATGGTCAGTTCGCGCTCAAGCATCGTCGATGATCGCTCCATTGCGGGCGCCGGCCGCTGCGGTGGCCGGCAGTTCGTCCAGGGTCTGTTCGGAATAATTCATCACCCGCAGCAGCATCGGCAAGCTCAGCGAGGCGACCCGGCGCACCGGCGTACCCAGGCGCGCCAGCCGGGCGGCCAGGTTGCTGGGACTGGCGCCGTACAGGTCGGTCAGCACCAATACGCCGTCGCCGCCGTCGACCCGGCGCAACGCCGCCGAGGCCTGCGGCAACAGCGCGTCGAGATCGGCGTCGAACGGCACGTCGAAGGCCTCCGCCTTCAGCGGCAAGGTGCGCAAGAGCCCGCCGGCGACCGTCAGGATCGACGCGCCGACGCCAGGATGGGTGACGAGGAGAATGCCGCAAGCCATGACGGCAACGTTAACAGACCGAAGTGACTTGTAGGAACGGGCCTTGCCCGCGACTGTTTTCGCTCCCGCGGCTAGTCCAGTTCCCGATGATAGGTGGCCACTTCCTCCCAGCCTTGCGCGCGGGCGTGGCGAGCGAGGGTCTCGGCCAGATAGACCGAGCGGTGCTTGCCGCCGGTGCAGCCGAAGGCGATGGTCACGTAGCTGCGGGTCTCGCCGTGCAGGCGCGGCAGCCAGGCATCGAGGAACCCGCTGACCTGGGCCACGTATGCGGCCACGTCGGCCTGGGCGTCGAGGAATTCGCGCACCGGCGCATCGCGGCCGGAAAACGGGCGCAGCTCCGGTTTCCAGTGCGGATTGGGCAGCACCCGGGCATCGAACACGAAATCGGCATCGGCCGGCACGCCGCGCTTGTAGGCGAACGATTCGAACAGCAACGACAGCGCCGCGCCGCGCTCGGCGGCGAATTCGCTGATGATGCGCCGGCGCAACTGGTGCACGTTGAGCGTGCTGGTGTCGATGATGGTGTCGGCTTCCGAGCGCAGCGGCTCGACCATCTGGCGCTCGCGCACGATCGCTTCGGACAGCGACAGGCCTTGCTGGCTCAGCGGATGCCGACGGCGGGTGTCGGAATAACGGCGCAACAGGGCTTCGTCGCTGGCGTCGAAGAACAGCAAGCGGGCTTCCAGTCCGAGTTCGGCCAGCGCGGCACGCCATTGCGCCAGCCGGCCCAGGTCGCTGTGCCGGCTGCGCACGTCGATGCCCACGGCGACCTTCTGCGATAGCACGTCGTCGCGGATCAGGCTGCGCACGAACGCCGGCAGCAGTTCCACCGGCAGGTTGTCGATGCAGTAGTAGTCCAGGTCCTCGAAAGTCTTCAGCGCCACCGACTTGCCCGAGCCGGACAGGCCGCTGACGATGATCACCGGCGAGGTGGCGTTGGCGTTCGGCGCGTTCATGGTGTGCTGCGCTCCAGCAGGTTGCTGTGCCGGGCGATGAACATCGCCGCCGGGTCGATGCCCTTGGTGCGCAGGATGTGCAGGCGTGTCGCCGCTTCGGTCAGTACGGCCAAGTTGCGGCCGGGCATCACCGGCAGGGTGATCAGCGGCACGTCGAGGTCCAGCACGTGGCGGCTGCCCGAATCGCCGGTCAGGCGTTCGTAGCCATGCGCGGTCGGTTCCGTCATCGGTCGGGTCAGGTGCACGATCAGGCGCAGGTACTTGTTCTTCTTCACCGCGGTGTCGCCGAACATGTCGCGGATGTTCAGCACGCCCAGGCCGCGCACTTCCAGCAGGTCCTGCAGCAGTTCCGGGCAGGTGCCGTCGAGCACGTCGGGCGCGATCTGGGTGAATTCGGGCGCATCGTCGGCGACCAGGCGGTGGCCGCGGCTGAGCAGTTCCAGCGCCAGTTCGCTCTTGCCCGAACCCGCTTCGCCGGTGATCAGCACGCCGATGGAATATATCTCCATGAACACGCCGTGCAGGGTGACGCGCGGCGCCAGCGTGCGGGCCAGGTGGTAGGAAAGGTGGTTCAGCAGCTCGTGGCCGCGCTTGGGCGAGACCCACAACGGGGTATCGGTTTCGTTGGCGGCTTCGCGCAGGTCCTCGGGGCAGGCCTGGTTCTTGCTCAGCACCAGGGCAAGAGGGCGGAACGAGAAGATCTTCTCGATGGTTTCCCAGCGCTGGCGCGAATCCAGCGAATCGAGCCAGGTCAGCTCCTCGGTGCCGAGGATCTGCACCTTGTTCGGATAGATCGCATTGAGATAGCCGGCCAGCGAGGGACGCCGCGACACCGCGTCGCCGGACTCCAGTTCGCGTCTGTCGCCTTTCTGTCCGGCCAGCCAGCGCAGGCCGAGCTTTTCCTTCTGCTGGTCGAAGAGCTCGCGGGCGGTGATGCTGGCGTTCATGCGGTTGGGTGGAATCCGGCGCGAAGCGGCCTGCTTCCATCGTAGCCGAATGCGGTGCGGCGGGCATCGGGCATGGCGGTCCGTGGAAACGAGTTAGCTCGCGAACGCTTTGCCGGAAGAAAAGCATTCGCGTCCGAAGACGCTCCCACGGACGGCTGCAGGTCGGGGGCCTCGCACCCCGACGGCCTCTGGCGAGGCAGCCGAATGAATTCGCGCGAAGGCGGGGCGGTCAGTCGGCGTGTTCGCCGCGCGGGCCGCGCTGCTCCTGGTCGATCTTCTTCTGCTTGTGCTTCAGCAGCAGGCGGTCGAGTTTGTCCGCCAGTACGTCGATGGCGGCGTACATGGTCTGGTCGGTGGCGTCGGCGTGCAGGGTGCGGCCGGCGAAACTGAGGGTGGCTTCGGCCAGGTAGTCGGGCTTCTGGAAGCCGAGTTGGGTGCGCACGTCCAGGGGTTGGTCGAAGTGGCGTTCCAGGCGCTTGAACTTGCTTTCGACGTACTCGCGCAGGGCGGGAGTGACTTCGAACTGCTGGCCATAGGTTTCGATACGCATCGCTTGCCTCCTGGTTGTGGTTGCCCCGCATCGCTGCGGGTGAAGACTGTGACAGCGGGAATGTTCTGGGGTTCCTTGGGCTCCTTCGATCGTCGACAAGGGAATGGCTGATTAAGGAATCATGTCGTTGTGGCGGAAAACATCATCGTGCGGCGGATGTAAGTTTTCATAATCCGTCGCCTGTGCGGATTGCCAGCGGGAATTAAATGCCAGCCCGATGATGCCGATCGGCGCGCGAAAGAACCAGCCGATGGTGTCGTCGGAAACGATCCGGAAGGCAAGCCGGCCAGTCGCGCAAGCGATGGCGAGGCCGATGTTCGGGCGGCAGAGAGCAGAAGTCCGCCGAATTCGAGGATGTCTGGCAGCGCCATCGCATCTCCCTTGCCGCTCAACCGGAGGCCCCTTCCGGCCTCACCCCATGCGCACCCTTTCGTGCGAGGAAAGGATGTCCATGGCCTCACGATACTTCGCCACAGTGCGTCGCGCCACCGGAATGCCGGAATCCTTCAGCATGTCGGCCAGTTTGGCGTCCGACAACGGCTTGCGCGGGTTTTCTGCTTCGATCAGCTTGCGGATCATCGACTGGATAGCGGTACTGGACGCCTCGCCGCCGCCCTCGGTGCCCACGCCCGAGGCGAAGAACGCGCGCAACGGCAAGGTTCCACGCGGCGTGCGCACGTACTTGCGCGCCACCGCGCGTGAAACCGTGGACTCGTGCAGGCCGATCTGTTCGGCGACCTCGCGCAGGGTCAGCGGGCGCAGGGCCTGTTCGCCGAATTCCAGGAACCCGGCCTGCTGGCGCAGCAGGCAACGCACCACCTTGAGCAAGGTCTCGCCGCGCGCTTCCAGGTTCTTCAGCAGCCAGCGCGCTTCCTGCAGGTGGCTGCGCAGGTAGCTGGCGTCGGCATCGCCGCATTGGCGGATCATCTGCTCGTAACCCTTGTGGATGGTCACCCGCGGCGCGGCGTGGCCCGACAAGGCGGCATGCCAAACGCCGCGTTGGCGCCAGACCACGCAATCGGGCACCACGTAGGTGTCGTGGCTCAGTTCGCCGATGCGCGCGCCGGGCTTGGGATCGAGCGAGCGCAGCAACTGCACGGCCTGTTCGACCTCGTCGGGCGGACGCTTCAACTCCGCCGCGAGACCGACGGCGCCGCTTTTCGGCAGCCGTTCCAGCATGGCGTCGTCGGCCAGCTGCAGTGCCAGGGCACGGTGCGGCGTGGCCGGATCCAGCAGCGACAACTGCAAGCGCAGGCATTCGCCCAGGGTGCGGGCGGCGACGCCGAGCGGGTCGAAGCGCTGCAGCTGGTGCAACACGGCGAGGATTTCGTCGTCGCCGGCGACGATGGCCGGGAGCAGGGTATCGGCGATTTCGCGCAGCGGCGTGCGCAGGTAGCCGTCGTCCTCCAGGGCGTCGATCAGCGCCGCGCCGATTTCGCGGTCGCGCGACGACAGGTGCGACAGGTACAACTGCCACTGCAGGTGGCCATGCAGGGTGGTGGCTTCGACGATGCGGTCCGCGGCGCTGCCATGCTCCTCGTCGTTGCCGTCGGCCCGGCCCGGGGTGGCCGCGTCCCAGAGGCCCTCCTCTGGAACCCGGTCGTCTTCGTAATCGCGCTCGCCGTCGTCGTCGCGTTCGCTGGCGGGGGGTTGTTCCGGCGCGGCGATATCGCCAGCGTCGCCGGGCGCGTCGTCGGCCCAGTCGAGTAGCGGGTTGGATTCGACGGCCTGGGCGATTTCCAGATCGAGTTCGGCGGCCGACAGCTGCAACAGATGGATGGCCTGACGCAGTTGCGGCGTCATGACCAGTTGCTGTCCCAGCGATGTCTGCAGGCGTGGTTTCATTCCGCAATATCGTGAACGGGGCAAGGCACGGCCGGCGGCCGTGCCGCCGCGTCACAGGCGGAAGGTTTCGCCCAGGTAGACGCGACGCACGTCGGGATCGGCCAGCAGCGCTTCCGGCGATCCCTGCGCCAGTACGCCGCCTTCGTTCAGGATATACGCGCGGTCGCAGATTCCCAAGGTTTCGCGCACGTTGTGGTCGGTGATCAGCACGCCGATCCCGCGATCCTTGAGGTGCTTCACGATCCGCTGGATTTCGCCGACGGAAATCGGATCGACGCCAGCGAAGGGTTCGTCCAGCAGCATCAGGCGCGGCTTGGCCGCCAGCGCACGGGCGATTTCGACGCGGCGGCGCTCGCCGCCGGACAGGCTGGCACCGAGCTGGTTGGCGACGTGGCCGATCTGCAGCTCGTCGAGCAGGGATTCGAGTTCCCGCTCGGCCTGGTCCGCGTCCAGGTCGTCGCGCAGCTCCAGCACCAGGCGGATATTGTCGGCCACGCTCAGCTTGCGGAACACCGACGGTTCCTGCGGCAGGTAGCCCACGCCGAGCTTGGCGCGGCGGTACATCGGTTCGGCGGTGATATCGCGGCCGTCCAGCTCGATCTTGCCGGCATCGGCATCGACCAGGCCGACGATCATGTAGAAGCAGGTGGTCTTGCCGGCGCCGTTGGGACCGAGCAGGCCGACCACTTCGCCCGGCTGCAGGGTCAGGCCGAAGTCCTTCACCACCTCGCGTTGCTTGTAGCGCTTGCGCAGTCCCTGGGCGGCCAGCATCAGGGCTTCGCCTTGGGTTGCGCGGACTTGGGCTTGATCACCGTGCGCACGCGGCTGCCGTCGCCGCCTGCCTGGATGCCGCTGGTCTTGGTGTTGTAGACCATCTTCTGCCCGCAGTTGGAGCCCTTGTCCGACTTGACGCAATAGTTGCCGATGAAGGTGATGACTTCGCCGCTCAGGTCGTATTCCATGCGGTCGGCGGTCGCGTCCATCCAGGTGCCGTCGTCGAGCTGCTGGCGCAGCTTGACCTGCTTGCCGGTGAGCACGGCGTACGACGGGTCGCCATTGCGCTGGCGCAGTTCGGCGCGGCTGGCGGCGATGCTCAGCGTGCCCTGCTTCAGCAGCACGTTGCCGGTCCAGACGTTGGTGCCATTGTCGTTGAGGTCGCCGTTCTGCCCATCCGATTCGATGGTCATGTCCTGATTGCGGTCGGACGTCTTCGCCCATGCCAGGCCCGGGGCCAGCAGCAACAAGGACAACAGGAGGGCGCTAGCGCGCGGATTGGGGGACATAGCGGGAGCGGACCTGGGACTTGAAGGAGTACTGCTTGGTCTTGGTGTCGGCTTCGAAACCTGTACCGCTCAGTATAGAACCGGGCTGGACGATCGTGACGGCGGCGTCGGTGGCGATCCGGTTCCTGTCGGGGAAAGCGTTCAGATGCGTGGTCTTGAACTCGGTGGGCGTCTGCGCCCCCGCCGGGCTGTTGCCGACCACACCGCCCCGCAAGCGCAGTTCCTCGCCCTTGGCGCTGACCCAGCCGGTCTGCGCCCGCAATTCCCACGGCTGGCCCCTGGGGTCGGGCAGCAGGAACAGCGGGGTGGTGATCGTGTAGGTCTGGTCGGTGGGGCTACGCTGCATCAACGGCGCCTTCAGCGTCATCGCTTCCTGGCCCTGGTCGTCGAGGCTGATCATCTCGAAGTCGCGCATCACGTAGTCGGGACGCAGGCGCGGCGTTTCGGCGGCGGCGTTGGCGGAGCGGTGCTTCCACGCCGACCAGCCGGAAAAGATCGCGGCCACCAGCAAGACGAGGCCCAGCCACAGCCGCCAGTTCATGCGGTCAGCTCCCGCAACACGGTATCGACGTGGCCCTGCGCCGCCAGCAGCAGGTCGCACAGTTCGCGCGCTGCGCCTTCGCCGCCGC
>DASRYD010000368.1:0-4284 GCA_035653955.1 Pseudoxanthomonas sp. | reverse complement strand
GCCGGCCAGCAGGCCCGGCAGCAGCAGCGCGCCGCCGGCCAGGGCAGTCGCCTTTAACGCCTCGCGGCGGCTGATCGGTCGGACGGGTCCGTTCACAGGTTGCGCCTCTTCAGTTCCCCGACCGCATGGTCCACCGCGCGTGCGGTCAACGCCATGTACAGCAGCGACGGCGACTGGTTGCCGGTCGATGTCATGCACGCGCCATCGGTGACGAACACGTTCGGGCACGCATGCAACTGGTTCCACTGGTTGAGCAGCGACGTCTTCGGATCGCGGCCCATGCGGCAGCCGCCCATCTCGTGGATGTCGCGCCCCGGATACCACTGGGTGTCGGCGGTCTGGATGTCGCGGCAACCGGCCACTTCCAGCATCTCTTTCGCCTGCGCGCGCCAGTCGCGGACCATCTTCTCGTCGTTGTCGTCGTATTCGACCGAGGTCACCAGCTGCGGGATGCCCCAAGGGTCCTTCAGCGTGTCGTGCAGACGCACGTGGTTGCTTTGCTTGGGCACGGTTTCGCCCTGCATGTACACATAGATCTTCCACGCGCCCGGCTGCGCCTGGGCGTCCTTGTACGCGCCGCCGACGCGTCCGGGCGATGGCGCGCCGCGTTCGCGGTAGGCGCCGGTGAAGGTGGTGTAGCCGCCGACGAAGTCCATCTCGTGGCGCTTCAGGTTGCGGAAGTTCGGGATGATGCATTCCGACGGCCGGCGCCCGAAGTAGTAACCGTCCTCGAAGCCGTCGATGGCGCCGCCGCCATTGGCGCGGTAGCTCTGGAAGGCGACGTGGGTGCCGAGCAGGCCGTTGTCGTTGCCCAGCCCGTGCGGGAACCGCGACGACACCGAGTTCATCAACACCAGCACCGAGTTCAGCGCCGACGCGTTGAGGAACACGACCTTCGCCCGGTACTCGGCGACCTCGTGGGTGTGCGCATCGATCACCCGCACCCCGGTCGCGCGATTGCTGCGCTCGTCGTAAATGATCGAATGCACCACCGAATCCGGACGCAGGGTCAGGTTGCCGGTCTTCGCCGCCCACGGCAGGGTCGACGAATTCGAACTGAAGTACGCGCCGAACGGACAACCGCGCCAGCACAGGTTGCGCGACATGCAGGCGCTGCGCCCCTGCTCCAGATGGATGGGCTCCGGCTTGGTCAGCTGCGCCCAGCGTCCGTGCACCACGTAGCGGTCGCCATAGTGCTTGCGGATGCGTTCGCTGTAGGCCTTCTCGACGCAGTTGAAATCGAACGGCGGCAGGAACTCGCCGTCCGGCATCGAATCCAGCCCGTCGCGGGTGCCGCACACGCCGATGAACTTCTCCACGTGCGAATACCACGGCGCGATGTCGTCGTAGCCGATCGGCCAGCCGATGCCGTAGCCGTCGCGTTCCGGCGCTTCGAAGTCGTAGCGGCTCCAGCGCTGGCAAGCGCGGCCCCACATGATCGACTTGCCGCCGACCTGGTAGCCGCGAATCCAGTCGAACGGCTTCTCCTGCACGTAGGGGTGGTCGCCGTCCTTGATGAAGAAATGGGTCACATCCTCGGCGGCGATCCGCGACGCGACCGGGTTCTGCTCGCGGTACTCGCGGGTCAGCGCGCCGCGATGCGGCAGTTCCCACGGCGCCTTCAGCGCGGTCGGGTAGTCCTTGATGTGCTCGACGTTGCGGCCGCGTTCCAGCACCAGCGTCTTCAGGCCCTTCTCGCACAGTTCCTTGGCGGCCCAGCCACCGGAGATGCCGGAGCCGATGACGATGGCGTCGTAGGTGTTCGCGTCGTTGGCCATGCTCACAATGCCGGGGTCAGGGTGATGTCGCGGAATTCGACCGGGCCGTGGTCGCCTTGCAGGAACAGCGGCCCGGGCGCGCCTTCGTCGCTGTCCAGCGCGCCGCCGGTGATGCCGGGGATTTCGCGGTCGCAGATGACGGTCCTGCCGTTGACCGCCACGCTGACCCGGCGGCCGATCAGGGTGATGTCGAGCGATTGCCATTGATCCGGCGGCAGCGAGGCATCCTCGCTCGGCGCCAGGAAACCATAGATGGCGCCGAGCGTGTCGCTGGCCGGTTCGCCGAAGGTGTCGGCGATCTGCACTTCATGGCGGCCGCGCAGGTACACGCCGCTGTTGCTGCCCTTGGGCAGGCGCAGTTCGACGTGCAGCTTGAAGTCGTCGAACTTGCGTTCGCCGACCAGGTTGGCGCCGGCCGCCGCATTGCGCAGCACGCCGTTTTCGACCTTCCATTGCGATTTGCCGGCCAGCGTGCGCCAGCCGTCGAGGTTCCTGCCGTTGAACAGGCGCAGCGGTTCGCCCCAGCGCGGCACGGCGGTGCGCCGCAGCGACGGTGCGCGCTTCGCGCTCCATTCGTATTGCTTGCCGTCGGGGAAAATCATCGTCCCGGCCAGCGCGCCTTCACTCAGGCGTCCGCGCACGTTCAGTTCGCCGTTGCCGCCTTCCCATTGCGGGGGAATCGCGAAATGCATCGTGTCGCCGGCGAATTCGATCCGCGAGATCGGCCGCGCGCTGCCGCCGGTGCCGACGAACGATCCGACCAGCGTGGTGTGGCCGGAACGGCGGATCTCCAGCCACGAAGGCTGGTCGCCACCGGGCGCGTGCAGGTCGATGTCCCAGCGCCCGACCAGCGCATCCGCGGCGGTTTCGTCGGCCACGGCCTGGGTCGATCCGCCCACGAGGCCGAGCGCCAGCAGGGCCGGCAAGTATCGACGCATGGTCCTGTCCCTCATCTTCCGGGAATGGAAAATGCGGCGAATGTAAACGATTTCAGCCGGTTTGCCCTGCGGCATTGCATCATCCGGCCGGAGACGATGCTGGCGGCCACGATGCTCGCCCGCCCTCGATCGGCGCGTCGCGATGCGCGCACCGCGCGCGGACTGAATGTCGTGCTGAAGAAAACCGTCGGTTCGGGATGCGAGGCGACCGGTGCGGTCAGCGCTGCGAGGCAATCGATCCGATGAGAGGCCCGCGCTCAGGCATGCAATGACGTCAGCGAGGCGTTCAGGTGCGCCGCTTCCAGCAACTGGCGCAGGCGTACCTCGACATCGCGCAGGTTGGCCAGGCCCTGCGACGCATACAGCGTGTACACGGGCCGGTCGCGGCGGCCGACGTGGGGATCCCTGCGGGCTACATCGACATTGGCCGTGCCGCTGGCGCGCACCCACAACTCGCGCAGCGCGGCGGGGCCGATGCTTTCGGCGTTGCCCAGGGTGAAAGTGAACAACGCTATCTGGGGACGGGACATGCCGGAACTCCGCTCGGTACTCGAGTATGCGCCCTGCGTGGCCGGATCGGGGCGGGAGTCCGTTCATCTGGCCACGGCGGGCATGCGCGGTTTCGCGTAGGATGGCGCTTGCACCACGTCGTTACGTGCGTCCCGTCCGGCTGTCTCCACTGTCGCTCGCTGCGCTTCCTTCACGCGACATCACCCCGTTGTTGGGGTGACGCCCCCTCGGGAGCGCCCATGCCGGGTTACCAGATTCGCGACACCACGTCCGTCCGCCGCGGCCATGCCCGCAGCCATCCGCCGCCGCACCGCAAGGCATGCGCATGACCCATGCAGCGGATGCGCCGCGTTGCGAACAGTGCGATGCGGTGTGCTGTCGCCTCACCGTGGTGTTGCAACCCGAGGAGCGCATTCCCGCGTACCTGACCACGCACACCGCCGCAGGGCTGTGGGTGATGGCGCGCGACGCCGAGGGCTGGTGCGTGGCGGTGGATGCGGCGCACCAGTGCTGTTCGATCTACGCCACCCGTCCGCAGGTCTGCCGGCGATTCGCCATGGCCGGCCCGTATTGCCGCGAAGTCCGCGCCGACTATGCCGATCGCAACGCGCGCGGCATCCCGCTCACGCTTTACTGAATCGACCGGAGGCTCCATGCCAGGTTCGAAGAAAACCGCCGCCACCCATCCGCCGCAGGGCAAACCGTCCAAGACCAGTCACCTGTTCGCGTCGAACAAGACTTCCGTACGCGGTCCGATCACCCGCGAGCGTCTGGCCGCCGACCTCGAGGATTTCCGCCGGGCCGGCGGCAGGATCGAGGTGCTGGGCATTACCCGCTCGCTGCATCGGATCGACGCGGATGCGAACACCGATGCGGCCCCTGCCCCGGCGCCCAAGACCGCGCCATCCAACCCACGTCGCTGATCCGCACGGAGTCCCGCTTTGGTCAAGCCCAACTATTCGTTCGAGAAGCGCCAGCGCGAGCTGGCCAAGAAAAAGAAGCAGGAAGAAAAGGACGCGAAAAAGCGCGAGGCGCGCGCCGTCGTCGCACCGCAAGCG
>DASRYD010000367.1:0-5686 GCA_035653955.1 Pseudoxanthomonas sp. | reverse complement strand
TCCGGGGGAGGTGCGACTGCCCGGCCTACTGGGTGATGTCGACGTCCTTGGTTTCGCGCAGGAACAGCGAACCGATCACGAAGGTCATCACCGCGATGACGATGGGATACCAAAGGCCCTGATACATATTGCCGGTGGCCGCGACCAGACCGAACGAGATGGTCGGCAGGAATCCGCCGAACCAGCCATTGCCGATGTGGTAGGGCAGCGACATCGAGGTGTAGCGGATGCGAGTCGGGAACAGTTCGACCAGCCACGCCGCGATCGGGCCATACACCATGGTCACGTATACCACCAGGATCCACAGCAGCAGCAGCACCATCGGCTTGTTGATGCGTGCCGGGTCTGCCTTTTCCGGATAACCGGCCGCGGTCAGCGCCCCCTTTAGGTCTTTGCCAAACGCATCGGCCCTTGCCTTGCCATCGTCCTTGGACAGACCGGCGCCCTCGTATGCTGCGACTTCGGTGCCGCCGATGGTGACCTTGGCCACCGCACCTGTTGGGGCATTCTCGATCGAGTACGGGATGCCGGCCTTGGCCAGTGCGGTGGCGGCCACGTCGCAGGAATTGGTGAACACCTTCTTGCCGATCGGATCAAACATGAAGCTGCATTTGGCCGGGTCGGCATGGATCACTGCCGGCGCCGAACTGCGTGCCTCTTCCACCGCCGGGTTGGCGTAGTGGGTCAGGCCCTTGAAGATCGGGAAGTAGGTCAGCGCGGCCAGCAGGCAACCGGCCATGATGATCTTCTTGCGGCCAATGCGGTCCGACAGCCAGCCGAACACCACGAAGAAGGGCGTAGCCAGCAATAGCGCGCCGGCGATGAGCAGGTTCGCGGTAGTGCCATCGACTTTCAGCGTCTGGGTCAGGAAGAACAGCGAGTAGAACTGACCGCCATACCAGACCACCGCTTGGCCTGCGGTGGCGCCGAGCAGGGCCAGCAGCATCAGCTTGCCGTTGCTGGAGAACAGGCTGTCGCGGAATGGGGTCTTGGCGACCTTGCCCTCATTCTTCATCTGCTGGAATAGCGGTGATTCGCTCAATTGCAGGCGGATCCACACCGACACGCCGAGCAGCGCGATCGATACCAGGAACGGAATGCGCCAGCCCCAGGCTTCGAAAGCTTCGTTGCCCAGGTACAGGCGACAGCCCAGGATCACCAGTAGCGACAGGAACAGGCCCGCGGTCGCGGTGATTTGGATGAAGCTGGTATACAAGCCGCGCTTGCCGTGGGGTGCGTGCTCGGCCACGTAGGTTGCCGCACCACCATATTCACCACCCAAGGCCAGACCTTGCAGCAGGCGCAGTGAGATCAAGATCACCGGCGCTGCCACGCCGATGCTGGCGTAACTGGGTAACACGCCGACCAGGAAGGTGGACAGGCCCATGATCACGATGGTGACCAGGAAAGTGTATTTGCGGCCGATGCGGTCGCCCAGGCTGCCGAAGAATGCCGCGCCGAACGGACGCACGAAGAAGCCGGCGGCGAAGGCGAGCAAGGCGAAGATGAAGCCGGTGGTCTCGTTGACACCGCTGAAGAACTGCTTGGCGATGATCGCCGCCAGCGAGCCGTACAGGTAGAAGTCGTACCACTCGAAGACGGTGCCCAGGCTCGACGCGAAGATGACCTTCTTGTGGCCCTGGGTGAGCGCGGCCGGCGCGCCCGCGGTAGTGCTGGACATGGGTTGGTTCCTCCCCTCAGAAGCTGTACTTGACGGTGGTCTGGATGCGCTTCAGGTCGCCCTCGCGGTCGTCCTCCACCTCGCGCTTGCCGTAGCCGATCTCCGCGCCGACGTCTAGCTTCGGGAACGGGGAATAGATCAGGTTGGCGTGGATCGACTGCGCTCGCTCGGTCACGCCCCAGCTGCCTGCGCCCCATCCGGGCAGGCTGCGGTCGTTGTCGAACACCGCCGCCGAGTACATCAGGTTGCCGCGCAGCTTGGAGCTGAAGGCGTGGCGCCACGCGACGAAGCCGCCGTAGCCGTCCAGCGCGTGCAGCCGGCCGTTGGCGTCGAGCACGGTATCGCTGCCCAGGCCGAAGGCCATATAGCGGCCGATGCCGCTGCCGGCGTTGGCCATGTAGCGGATGTCGTCGTTCTTGCCCAGGTTGAACTTGCCGGACACGCTGATCGCGGCGCCGGTGTCGGTTTCGTCCAGGTACTTGAACTGGCGCAGCAGCGCGGCGACGGTGAAGTGGCCCCAGTCGCCCTTGGTCAGCCAGCGGCCGGTCAGGTCCGGCAGCACGTTGTCGCCGGAATTGGCCAGGCGCGCGCCGGTGGCGACGCTGCCGATGGTGGTCTGCGGGTTTTCCGCCGAGAACGACCACTTGCCCTTGGTGTAGCGCACCTGGGCCTGGCGCACGAAGGTGGTGCCGTCGGTGACGCCGACGAAGTCCACCGCATCGGGCAGCGCGGCCACGTCCTGGAAGTTGCTCCAGCTCTGGCCGGCCAGCCAGTTGTTCCATTGCACGTAGGCCTGGCGCAGGCTGACCGCGTAGGTGTTGGTCGAGGTCTCGTTGCCGACCAGCGCGTTGTTGCCGCCGCCGAAGAAATCCATCTCGACGTAGCCCTTCAGCTTGTCGCCGCCGTCGGTGACGGTATCGGCGCTGAGCCAGAAGCGCGAGAACTGCGCGTGCACGTCGGTGTAGGGGTCGCCGCCATCGACGCCGGCGCCGGCCACGGGGATCGTGCTGGGCACGTAGAACAAACGGCCGGAACTGCCGTCGGCGATGCGTCCGTCGCTGGTGTCGGAGACCATCGCGTCCAGCTTGACGAAGCCGCCGTACGAGAACGTGGTATTCGGGTTGCCCGCGGTATTGATCGCGGTGCGCTGGATCGGCTGCTTGCCGGCCGGCAACGGCGCCGGTTGCGCCGCCTTGACCTCGTCGAGCTGGGTCTTGGTGTCGGCGAGCTGGGTCTGTTGCTGCTGCTGCGAATTGAGCAGCGCCTGTACCTGCGCTTCCAGTTGCGCGATGCGCGCCTCCAGCTCCTTCTCCTTGGCGGTTCCCGCGAACGCCAGTCCCGGCGCGAGCAAAGCGATGAACAACGCGCCGGCCAACGGCCGCCTGGCCGGTGCGCGCGACGCGGTGGTGTTGGTGATGAAGCGCGTAGTCATGGGGCCCTCTCCCGTTGCACGCCGATGTCGCCGTCGATGCGGCCGGCCAAGGCTGCGCGTGGCGGCATGCACGCGCCTATTCCCCATTGGTCGAATCCGGGCCGGAACGATGCGCGCTTACGACCAAGGTCTAAGCGGCTTGCTGCATCGCGGAAATGACGGATGCGGCAAACTTGGCGAATACGACGCGATCTGGCGGGCGCGGCCCGTTTTTCGGTTCGCGTCCTTGCTGGCCATGCTTCAGAATCGACGCCTCACTCGTTCGAACGTCCCGGGAGGACCCATGACTGATTTGTATCCGGTCAAGCCGGAATTCGCCGCCAGGGCGCGCATCGACCGCGCCGCCTACCAGCGCGACTACGCCGCTTCGGTCGCCGATCCCGACGCGTTCTGGGGCAAGGCCGCCGAGCGCCTCGACTGGTATCGCAAGCCGACGAAGATCAGGAACGTCAGTTACGCCCTCGACGATTTCCGCATCAAGTGGTTCGAGGACGGCGAGCTCAACGTCAGCGTCAACTGCCTGGACCGCCAGCTGGAGAACCGCGGCGACAAGACCGCGTTGCTGTTCGAGCCGGATAGCCCGGACGCGCCGTCGCAACGCGTCACCTACCTCGAACTGCACGAACGGGTGTGCAAGCTGGGCAACGCCCTGCGCGCGCTGGGCGTGCGCAAGGGCGACCGCGTCACCATCTACCTGCCGATGATCGTCGACGCCGCGGTGGCGATGCTGGCCTGCGCGCGCATCGGCGCGATCCACTCGGTGGTGTTCGGCGGCTTCGCCCCGCAGTCCATCGCCGACCGCGTCGCCGACTGCGGCAGCAAACTGATCATCACCGCCGACGAAGGCCTGCGCGGCGGCAAGAAGGTGCCGCTGAAGGCCAATGTCGACGCCGCGCTGAAGATGCCCGGCACCAATACCGTCGAAACCGTGCTGGTGGTGCGCCATACCGCCGGCGCGATCGACATGCAGATGCCGCGCGACCGCTGGTTCGACGAGGTGGTCGGCCCGCAGCCGGCGCTATGCGAGCCCGAGCGGATGAACGCCGAGGATCCGCTGTTCATCCTCTACACCTCGGGCAGCACCGGCAAGCCCAAGGGCGTGCTGCACACCACCGCCGGCTACCTGCTGTTCGCCGCGTACACCCACGAGGCGGTGTTCGACCTGCGCGAGGACGACATCTACTGGTGCACGGCCGATGTCGGCTGGGTCACCGGCCACAGCTACATCGTCTACGGCCCGCTGGCCAACGGCGCGACCTCGCTGATGTTCGAAGGCGTGCCCAACTATCCGAGCGTGTCGCGCTTCTGGGAGGTGATCGACAAGCACAGCGTCAGCATCTTCTACACCGCGCCGACCGCGATCCGTGCGTTGATGCGCGAAGGCGAAGCGCCGGTGAAGAAGACCTCGCGCCAGTCGCTGCGCCTGCTCGGCAGCGTCGGCGAGCCGATCAATCCGGAAGCCTGGCGCTGGTACTACGAAACGGTCGGCGATTCGCGCTGCCCGATCGTCGATACCTGGTGGCAGACCGAAACCGGCGGCATCCTGATCACTCCGCTGCCCGGCGCCATCGACCTGAAGCCCGGGTCGGCGACGCTGCCGTTCTTCGGCGTGCAACCGGCACTGGTCGACGCGGAAGGCAAGCGGCTGGATGGCGCGACCGAAGGCAACCTGGTGCTGCTGGACTCGTGGCCCGGGCAGATGCGCACCGTGTACGGCGACCACCAGCGTTTCATCGACACCTATTTCCGCACCTATCCCGGCAGCTACTTCACCGGCGACGGTTGCCGCCGCGACGAGGACGGCTACTACTGGATCACCGGCCGCGTCGACGACGTGATCAACGTCAGCGGCCATCGCATCGGCACCGCCGAGGTCGAAAGCGCGCTGGTCTCGCATCCCAAGGTGGCGGAAGCCGCGGTGGTCGGCTTCCCGCACGACATCAAGGGCCAGGGCATCTACGCCTACGTGACCCTGGTCGCCGGCGAAGCACCCACCGACGCGCTGATGAAGGAGTTGATCGTGCACGTGCGTACGGTGATCGGCCCCACCGCCACGCCCGACCACCTGCAATGGGCGCCGGCCCTGCCGAAGACCCGCAGCGGCAAGATCATGCGCCGCATCCTGCGCAAGATCGCCGAGAACGCGCCGGACCAGCTCGGCGATACTTCGACGCTGGCCGATCCCTCGGTGGTCGCATCGCTGGTCGAGGAGCGGAAGATCAAATAACCGCCCATGACCACTCTGCTGATCGCCGACGACCACCCGCTGTTCCGCGAAGCCCTGCGCGGCGCGGTCCAACGGGTGTTGCCGGGCGCGCAGTTGCACGAGGCCGACAGCGTCGACGCGCTGTACGCGATGGTCGAAGCCAATCCCGACGCCGACCTGCTGCTGATGGACCTCAACATGCCCGGCGCGCACGGCTTCAACGCGCTGGTGCACCTGCGCGCCACGCATCCGCAGTTGCCGGTGGTGGTGGTGTCCGCGCGCGAGGAAGCGGCGGTGATGCGCCGCGCGCTGGACCACGGCGCGCTCGGCTTCATTCCGAAGTCCGCCGATTCGGACACCATCGGCC
>DASRYD010000366.1:0-1627 GCA_035653955.1 Pseudoxanthomonas sp. | reverse complement strand
GAGGCGGAGGCCGCCGGCGGGGTGCCACCGGCGGAGTGAGCGCTGCGTGCTTCAGGCGGCCATGTCCAGCACGATGCGGCCCTCGATGGTGCCGGCATGCATGCGCGCGAACACGTCGTTGATGTTCTCCAGCCGGTCGGTCGCCACCGTCGCCGCCACCTTGCCCATCGCGGCGAAGTCCAGCGATTCCTGCAGGTCCAGCCGGGTGCCGACGATGGAACCGCGCACGGTGATGCCGTTGAGCACCATGCCGAAGATGTCGAGTGGAAACTGTCCCGGCGGCAGACCGTTGAGCGACACGGTGCCGCCGCGGCGGACCATGCCGATGGCCTGTTCGAAGGCTCTCGGCGACACCGCCGTGACCAGGGCGCCGTGCGCGCCGCCGATCTCCTTCTTCAGGTACGCGACCGGATCGGTTGTCTTCGCGTTGACCGTGACGGTCGCGCCGAGCCGGCGCGCGAGGTCGAGCTTGCTGTCGTCCACATCCACGGCGGCCACGTTCAGCCCCATCGCCTTCGCATACTGCACGGCCATGTGGCCGAGTCCGCCGATGCCGGAGATCACCACCCAGTCACCCGGCTTGGTGTCGGTGACCTTCAGGCCCTTGTACACGGTGACGCCGGCGCACAGGATCGGCGCGATCTCGACGAAGCCGATGTTCTTCGGCAGGTGGCCGACGTAGCCGGCGTTGGCCAAGGCGTATTCGGCGAAGCCGCCGTTGATCGAATAGCCGGTGTTCTGTTGCGCCTCGCACAGCGTTTCCCAGCCGCCGAGGCAGTGCTCGCAATACCCGCACGCGGAATACAGCCACGGAATGCCGACGCGGTCGCCTTCCTTCACGTGGCTGACGCCCGCGCCGACCGCGACCACGTGGCCCACGCCCTCGTGTCCGGGAATGAAGGGCGGGCTGGGCTTTACCGGCCAGTCGCCTTCGGCCGCATGCAGGTCGGTGTGGCAGACGCCGCAGGCCTCGATCTTCACCAGGATGTCGCCTGCCGCAGGGCGCGGCACGGGCACTTCCTCGATCATCAGCGGCTTGCCGAATTCCCGCACGACGGCGGCCTTCATGGTGCTGTCCATTGTCGATGCTCCTGTGCCTGATGAAGCTTCACCGTACGCCGGTGGCGTGAGCGGCACGTTGATCCGGATCAATTCCGCCGGCGTATCCGCCGCCGCCCGTCGGAGGGACATTCCGCTGGGCATCCGCTGCGGCAGGCTGTACCGTCTTCAGGGCGCCATCCGCGCACCGACGATCCCAAGGCGGCTCCGCATGCCTGCACGCACGCCATCGACCGATGTGGACGCCTTCCTGAAGGAACTGGAGCATCCGCAGGACGCCGCGATCCGCCGGTTGCGCGCCGTGATCCAGGCGGCCGATCCGCGCATCGGCGAAGGCATCAAGTGGAACGCGCCGAGCTTCCACGTGGAGGGGCATCATTTCGCCACGATGCAGCTGCGCCGGCAGGACAGCGTGCTGCTGGTCCTGCACCTGGGCGCGGCGAAGCGCGCGATGCCCGATGGCGCCATCCACGATCCGGACGGACTGCTGAGCTGGATGGCCGCCGACCGCGCAACGGTTGCGTTCGTCGGCACGCAGGACGTGGACACGCGTGCGGCGGCGCTGCAG
>DASRYD010000365.1:0-1756 GCA_035653955.1 Pseudoxanthomonas sp. | reverse complement strand
GTCGTGGCGCGCGGCCGTGGCCGGTCAGAAGAACACGATGCCGCCGACCGCGTAGCCGTCCATCGTCGCTTCGGCGCCGTCGAAGGCGCGGGAACGGGTCTGGCCGACTTCGCCGACCAGGGTCACGCTGCTGGTCAGCTTGTAGTACAGGCCGAGCGTGCCGTTGCGGTTGGATTCCAGGCCCAGCGCACCGGGCGTGTCGTCGTTGTTCTTGCTCTCGCCATAGTTGGCGCCGATCTTCAGCTTGCCGGTGAGGTCGTAGGCACCCTGCACCAGCCAGTTGGTCGACCTGGTGTCCTGCTGGTCGCCGTCGGAGAGGATGCCCAGGCCATTGCCGCTCTGCACGTTGGCCAGCGCGGAGAACCTGCCCGCGCTGAACGATGCGCCAATCTCGGCGCCGGACATGCTGAAGGGCCGGCCGCCGGTGCCGTCGAACGGTTCGAACTTCTGGTATTTGCCGGCGACCCATGCCTTCACCCCGTTGCCGCTCCACGCGTACCGGCCCTGCACCTGCGGTGAGGAACCGGCGTCGTGGGTGCCGGCCAGGCCGTTGTCGACCGGGCTCATCAACGCCAGGGTCACGTTGCCGCCGCCGAAGGCCGGCGAGGTCCACGCGATCTGCCCGTAGTGGCCCAGATAGGAATAGCCCGCGCCGATGTGGCCCAGCGACACGCGCCCGCGCTGGGTGGCCTGGATAGGCATGCCCACGCCGAGCAGGGTCATGTCGCCGAGGATCGCGCCGGAACCGAACGCGCCGTAGTCGCGGCCCAGCTTGAAGGTGCCGATGTGGCCGTTGCCCACGGTGAAGAACGCCTGGCGCACGTCGACGCCGCTGTTCGGCGCGATCGCGCTGGAGGTGGCGGTGTGGGCCATGATCGCGATGGTGCCGCCGATATCGTAGCCCTCCTGATGGGTACTGAACTTGGTCACCAGCGCGTTCGGCAACAGGCCGTTGCCGATGGTGCTGCGCGCTCCCTGCCCGCCGCAGCCCAGCGCAGTGCCGGCGAGGGCGAAACCGCCGAGCGTATCGCCGTCGCAGTTGGTGTAGGTGTAGTACGCGTTGACGAAGCCGCCGACGTCGACCTTCCAGTCGCCGGCGGTCAGTTCCACCGCCTGCGCGGCGGGGGCCAGGGCCAGCATGGCCGGCACGATCAGGGCCAGCGTGCGCCGGCGGCTTTGCTTGCGGATGAAGCGCATGACGAATCCCTCCCGAGGATTGCTTGCAATGGAATCCGGATGCGCGGCGCGCACCGGGGGTGCCGCGCCCGGAAGCCGGGCGCGGTGTGCGGTGGAACGAACGCGGTCCGGCCTTACTGGCCGGCGTAGATCAACGGCACCTTCGACGCCTTCGCGCCGTCGAAGGTCAGCGGCTTGCCGCCGGCGGGGTAGCCGTTCTGCTGCAGGATGTAGGCCATGATTTCGACGTAGGTGTCTTGCGGCAGGCTGCCGGGCGCCATCGCCGGCATGTTCTTGTGCACGATGGCGAAGATGTCGCCGACCTTGTACTTGCCGTCGTCGGGGGCGAAGTGCTTGCCCTTCAATGCCGGCCCCGCGCGCCCGGTCAACTTGTCGCCGTGGCAGATCGCGCAGTTCTGCTCGTAGCTCGCCCTGCCGCCGGTCGCCTGCTTCGCGGTGAACAACGCCGGTGCCTTCGTCTTGCCCACGGCAGGCTTGTCGCTTCCGGCGAAAGCCAGTTGCGCTTCGGCATCGACCCGCGCAAGCAGATCGTGCTTCCGCCGATAGGCTTCCGCAGCAG
>DASRYD010000364.1:0-2737 GCA_035653955.1 Pseudoxanthomonas sp. | reverse complement strand
CTGCACAGGTCCGATCGCGACGATACGGTCGCGCTGCTGGGTGGCTGAGCCAGGCACGGCGGCGAAGCATTGGGAGCCGTGCCGCCGCACGGGCTAAAATGCGCCGATCCCTTCCAGCGGCGCAGCGACCATGCAGCATCTGACCATCGTCACCACCGGCGGCACCATCGACAAGATCTATTTCGACGACAAGTCCGACTACCAGATCGGCGACCCGCAGATCGGCATGATCCTGCGCGAACTCGGGGTGACCTTCCGCTTCAGCGTGATCCCGATCCTGCGCAAGGATTCGCTGCACATCACCGATGCCGACCGCGAACTGATCCGCGCCACCATCGCCGCGCAGCCGACCCGCCACGTGCTGGTCACCCATGGCACCGACAGCATGGTGCAGACCGGCTCCGTACTGAAGTCGATCCCCGACAAGACCATCGTGATGACCGGGGCGCTGAGCCCGGCGCGCTTCCGCGGCTCGGACGCCGAGTTCAACATCGGCTGCGCGATCGGCGCCGTGCAATCGCTGCCCGCAGGCGTGTACATCGCGATGAACGGCCGCATCTGGGATCCGGCCAGGGTGCGCAAGAACGTCGCCGCGAACCGCTTCGAGGCGGCCTGAAGAGAGAACCCCGGCATGGCCGGGGCTCTTCGTCCCGCATTCTCACATCGTCGATCAGAAGGTGATGCTCCAGCTGTTGATGTAGCCGGTATCGCCGCCCGCGTTGTCGTTGACGCGCAGCTTCCAGGTGCCGTTCAGTGCTTCGCTCGACAGGTTCACCGTGTAGGTGCTGTTGATGTTGTCGGCGCTGCCGCCGCTGCGGTTGTGCAACGTGTAGACCGAACCGTCCGGCGCCACCAGGTCGACCTTCAGGTCGCCGATGTAGGTGTGGATGATGTTCACCGCCACCTGCGTGCCGCTCAGGCCCGAGCCGGCGCGACCGGACACCGCGATCGGGCTTTCCACGGTGGTATTGTCGCTGATCGTGTAGTCGCCCGAGTTGGTGTAGGTCTGGGTGCCGCCACCGCCGCCGGTGCTGTAGTCGCCGACCAGGCTGACGCCCGAGAACGACGAGTAGGCTTTCAGGTTGACGTAGTACTTGCCTGCGGACGGCGTGGCGAAGGTGCAGGTCTCGGCATTGCCCGACTTGTATGGACGGCAGTCGTAGACGCTGTCGGTCGGTTCGCTGCCGAACTTGACGTACAGGTCCGCGTCGCCGGTTCCACCGGAGATGGTGAAGCTCAGGTTCGACGCGCCCGCCGGCACGTCCATCGTGTACTTCACGTAGCCGCCGGTCGAAGCCGACAGGTTGGTCGCGGCAACGCCCTTGGTCAGGGTGTTGCCGGTCGGCGGCGTGGTGCCGTTGACGGCGTCGACCACGGCCTTGGCATTGAGGATGCCCGGACCGATCGGCTGCGACGGCGTCGACGGGAACGCAGTGACGTTGGCCTTGATCAGCGCCTCGACCTGCGCCGGCGTCTTCGGCGTGGTGGCGACGGACTGGATCAGGGCGACGACGCCGGCCACGTGCGGGGTCGCCATCGAAGTGCCGTTGTACGAGGCATAGGTTTCGGTGCTGGGCGTGGTGGCGCCCGAGTTCAACGTCGACAGGATGTTCGAACCCGGCGCGGCGATGTCGATCAGCGAACCGTAGTTGGAGAACGACGAACGCGCGCCGGTGCTGGTGATCGAAGCGACGGCGATGACGTTGTTGCAGTTGGCCGGCGAGGCGTTCGACACGTTGACGTTGTCGTTGCCGGCGGCGATGACCAAGGTGGTGCCGCGCGAAACGGCGCTGTTGATCGCGTTCTGCGTGGTGGTGCCGCAGGCGCCGCTGCCGCCCAGGCTGAGGTTGATGACCTCCGCCGGATTGGCATTGGCGGGCACGCCGCTGACCGTGCCGCCGGAAGCCCAGACGATGGCATCGGCGATGTCGGAATCGTAGCCGCCGCAGGTGCCCAGCACGCGCGCCGGGACGATCTTCGCGCCATAGGCGACGCCGGCCACGCCTTTGGCGTTGTTGGTCACCGCGGCGATGGTGCCGGCGACGTGGGTGCCGTGCCAGCTCGAGTTCTGCGCCGCATGTGTCCCGCCGCACTGGTTGGCGGCGACCCAGTCGCCCGGATCGCTCGGATCGCTGTCGCGGCCGTTGCCGTCGTTCGACACGCTGGTGTCGCCGATGAAGTCGTAGCCCGGCAGGATGTTCGCGTTGAGGTCGCTGTGATTGGTGATGCCGGTGTCGAGCACCGCGACCACCGTGCCACTGCCGTTGGTCGTATCCCAGGCCAGGTTGGCCTTGATGCCGTAGGTGCCGGAATACCCCCACTGCTCGCCGTAGCGGGTGTCGTTGGGCGTCAGGATGGCGTGGTTGAGCTTGTCGACCTCGACATACTCCACATCCGGGTTCGCGGCGATCTGCCGCATCAGCGTTTCGGCCTCGGCGCGATCCAGCTTGCGGTCGGCCTTGACCACGTCGCTGCCGACGGCCAGGCGACGCAGCTTCTGCAGGCCCAGCGCCTTGCCCTTGGCGGCCGGCAACGCGCGCGCGGCGCTATTCATCGAATTTTGCAATGCGGCCGCATCGCTGCCGTCGCGGTACTTGACGATGAAACGGTCGAACTTGGTGTCGGACTGCAGCCCGCTCAATTCGACGCGGCCGCTGGCGCCGGCCGACGCCGCGCCCAGCGCGGCGATCGCCGCGGCGGTGGCCATGGCCAGGACCTTCACTTTCTTGTGCAAACG
>DASRYD010000363.1:0-2697 GCA_035653955.1 Pseudoxanthomonas sp. | reverse complement strand
GTTTCCGCCAGCGCCGAGGCCGCGCCCGCCCGTTCCGGCGGCGCGGTGGTGATGATCAGTTCGTTGCCCACCGTGAACACCGGCGCCATGCCCAGGCTCATCGCCAGCATGCCCGCGATCAGGATCCACAACCCGTACGGTGGCATGACCAGTGCGGTGATGCCGAAACCCAGGGCGGCGAACAGCAGGCCGCGCACCATTACCCGTCGCGCACCCCAATGGCGTGCCAGTCGGGGCGCGAGCAGCGAGCCGACGGTGAAACACAACGACCACGGCACCGTCGCGATGCCTGCCTGGAGCGGAGTGAGTCCCAGCACCAGCTGCAGATACTGGGTCATGAAGATGTACACGCCCATCATCGACAGGCCGGCCAGCGCGTAGGCGACGATGGCGGCGGAGAACGCCGGCCGCCGGAACAGCGTCACGTCGAGGAACGGATACGCCAGATGCTGCTGGCGACGCACGAACAGCACCCCCAGCCCCAGGCCGAGCAGCAGCACCGCGATGCCGCGGGCATCCATGCCGTATTCCGCGATGCGCTTGAGGCCGTAGACCACGGCGAGCACCGCGAACAGCGATTGCACCATGCTGGCCGGGTCGAGCTTGCCGGCATCGGGGTCGCGGTACTCCGGCAACAGCTTCGGGCCCAGCACCAACAGCAGCACCATCACCGGCACCGCCGCCAGGAAGGCCGCGCCCCACCACCACCATTGCAGCAGCACGCCGCCGACGAGTGGCCCGATGGCGCCGCCGACCGAGAACGCCGCGATCCATACGCCGATGGCGAACTGGCGTTCGTGTTCGTCATGGAACATGTTGCGGATCAGCGACATCGTCGAAGGCGCCAGCGTGGCGCCGGCCACGCCCAGCAGCGCCCGCATCGCGATCAGCATTTCGGCACTGCGCGAGAACGCCGCCATCACCGACGCCGCGGCGAACGCCGCCGCGCCGATCAGCAGCAGCTTGCGCCGGCCGACGCGGTCGCCCAGGGTGCCCATCGTGATCAGGAAGCCGGCCACCAGGAAGCCGTATACGTCGACGATCCACAGCAACTGGCTGGCCGTGGGGTCGAGTTCGGCGCTGATGGCGGGCAGGGCCAGGTTCAGCACGGTCAGGTCCATCGCATAGACCATGCAGGGCAGCGCGATGATCGCCAGCCCGATCCATTCGCGGCGGGTGGCTTTGGCGGGTACGGCGGTGGTCGGCATGGCGGTCCGTCAGCAGGGGTCATCCCGTTCGACGAACGGGAGCGACGATTCTCGACGAAGACGCGGACCAACACCGCCCGCAATGGAACGGACGGGCTCAGCGAATGATGAAGTCGATGAATCGCGCTACTTTGGAGTAAGGCGGCTTCAGCAGGTCGCTGCCGGCCCACCGCGGCTGCCACAGCACGGGCAGCGCCTTGCTCATCGCGTCGAACCCCGCGCGCCCGTGGTAGGCGCCCATGCCGCTGGGGCCGATGCCGCCGAACGGCAGCGCATTGATGCCGAAGTGCAGCACGGTGTCGTTGACGGTGACGCCGCCAGCCAGCGTGCTGCGCAGGATCTTCTCCACCCGCGCTCGGTCGTGGCTGAAGGGATACAGCGCCAGCGGCCGGTCGTGCGCGTTGACGTAGGCGATGGCCTCGTCCAGCGAGCCGACCGTGCGGATCGGCAGGATGGGGCCGAAGATCTCGTCCTGCATCACCTTCGCATCGTCGCCGGGTTCGATCACCAGAGAGGGCGCGAACAGCCGCTCCGCGCGGTCATGCGCCGGTGCCAGCGCGACGACCTCGTGGCCGCGTGCGCGGGCGTCGTCCAGGTAGCCTTCCAGCCGCGCGAACTGTCCGTCGTTGATGATGCGCGTAAAGTCGCCGGCATCGGACAGGTTGCCGTAGCGCGCGGCGACCTGCTCGCGCAGCGCCTGCACCAGCGCATCGCGGCGGCTTCGACCCACCAGCAGCACGTAGTCCGGCGCGATGCAGGTCTGGCCGCCGTTGAACCACTTGCCGGTCGCCAGTCGCGCGGCGGCCTGTTCCACGGGGAAGTCGTCGCAGACGATGGCAGGCGACTTGCCGCCCAGTTCCAGCGTCAGCGGGGTCAGGTTCGCCGCTGCCGCCGCCATCACCTTGCGGCCCACGGCGGTGGAGCCGGTGAACACCAGATGGTCGAACGGCAGCGCAGCGAAGGCGCTCGCCACGTCGGCGCCACCCGTGGCGACCGCGACGCGCTCCAGCGGGAACACCTCCGCCAGCAGCGAGCGCAGGAACGCGGTGGTATGCGGCGTGTGTTCGGATGGCTTGAGGTAGACGTGGTTGCCTGCGGCGATGGCGGTGGCCAGCGGAATCAGCGCCAGGTTGACCGGGTAGTTCCACGGCGAGATCACGCCTACCACGCCGACCGGCTCGCGCCGGATTTCCGCGCGCGCCGGCCAGAACCGCCAGCCCACGCCCACGCGGCGCGGCTTCATCCATCTGCGCAGGTGCGAGGCCAGGTGGTCGAACGGCAGTGCGGCGAACGCCGCGGCCACCTCGGCACCGCCGGCGGCCACGGCGACGCGTTCCAGCGGGAACACCTCCGCCAGCAGCGAGCGCAGGAATTCGGTCGTGCGCGGCGTGTGCTCCGACGGCTTCAGGTAGACGTGGTTGCCGGCCGCGATCGCGGTAGCGAGCGGAATCAGCGCCAGGTTGACCGGGTAGTTCCACGGCGAGATCAC
>DASRYD010000362.1:0-3246 GCA_035653955.1 Pseudoxanthomonas sp. | reverse complement strand
AAGCGCGCAGCGCCGCCAGGCCGCGCTGCAAGCGGCGGGCTTCGCCGCCCAATTGCAACCGGTCGGGCAGGTGGGCGCGTCGAAGTGGTGGGCCGATGTCTCGGTGCCCGCCACCGCCACCATGGGCACGGCCCGTCCGGTCGATTGCGCCTCGCTGCGTTAGAATTCCCGCCTGCGCCGCTTTAGCTCAGCTGGTAGAGCAACCGCCTTGTAAGCGGTAGGTCGTCCGTTCGATTCGGACAAGCGGCACCATTCCGACGGCTTCGCTTTCAGCGTTTCGGATACGCGATCAGCAATACCAGGTCTTCGTCGCCGGCCTGTCGGATCGCGTGGGTGCTGCCGGGCCGGGTCAGCATCGCGTCGCCGGGGCCTACGTCGTGGTTCCTGCCGTCCACCGTGTAATGGCCCCTGCCGCTGACGACGTAGTAGATCTCGTCGTGGTCGTGCGGATGCAGGCCGATGCCGGCATTCCGGTGCAGCACGCGTTTGCGGAACACGAAGTCCAGGCCGGCCGCGTCGGCGAAGAAGGGGTACGCCGTGGTCGTGCCGGCGCCGCCGTGCGGACCGGGTTGCCGTTTCGCGATGTCGTCGTCATGGACCACCAGCGACGGATTCGGCTGCGACGCCCGCTCGGCCAATGCGTCCGGCGTCGCCCCGCAATCGGTGTCGCGAGCCACATTTTCGGCCAGTGCGGGGTCGAGCCGTTCCCAGCCGCGGACGACCAGGCAGGCGACCGCCGTCGCACCGTGTTCGCGCAGATGGGTGTCGTCGGCCTGGCCCTGCTCCGGTATATGCATGAAATAGGCCTTCGACGGCTCGTCGCCGAGCGCACGCAACCAGTCCATGCTGGATGCGGTCAGGTCGATCAGGCCGACGCGCTCGCGTTCCGCCAGGTCGCGCACCGCCTGTGCGTACAGGCCATGGGTGTCGAGCAATTGGTCGACCTTGCTGCCGCGTTCGAACTTGCGCCGCGCCAGCGGGGTGACCAGGATCGGCGTGGCGCCCCTGCCGCGCGCCAGTTCGACATAGCGCGTCAGCCAGCGGGGAAAGGCTCCGGTCGGCTCGTCGTAACGGGACGGATCTTCGGCCTTCTCGTCGTTGTGTCCGAACTGGATCAACAGCACGTCACCGCGCGAGAGTTCCTTCGCGACCGGCGCCAGCCAGCCTTCCTCGATGAAGCTGCGCGAACTGCGGCCGCTTTGCGCGTGGTTGCGCACCTGCCAGGCGGCTGGGTCCAGGTAGGACTGCAGTTGCATGCCCCAGCCTTGTCGCGGCGCGCGTTCGGGGCCGTATTCGCTGGCAGTCGAATCGCCGACGATGAAGGCGCGGCGTGGCGCGCCGGCCGCGGCTGCTGTCGCGGTGCACGCGATCAGCAAGGCCGACGACAGCAGGATGCGCGGGATCATCTCGGCAGGATCAGCGCGCCAGCCAGCCGCCGTCGACGGGGATGATCGCGCCGTTGACGTAATCCGACGCGCTGCTGGCAAGGAACACAGCCGCGCCGCCCAGGTCGGCCGGCGTGCCCCAGCGTGCGGCCGGAATGCGCTCGAGGATCGCCTTGCTGCGGCCTTCGTCGGCGCGCAGTTGCGCGGTGTTGTCGGTGGCCATGTAGCCCGGCGCGATCGCATTGACGTTGACGCCCTGGATCGCCCATTCGTTGGCCAGCAGGCGGGTGATGCCGGCGATGCCGGATTTGCTCGCGGTATACGACGGTACGCGGATGCCGCCCTGGAACGACAGCATCGAGGCGATGTTGACGATCTTGCCGTGGCCCTGCGCGATGAAATGCCGGCCGGCCGCCTGCGACATGAAGAACGCGGACTTGATGTTGACGTTCATCACGTCGTCCCAGTCCTTCTCGCTGAATTCGACGGCGTCGGCGCGACGGATCAGGCCGGCGTTGTTGATCAGGATGTCGAATCCGCCGAGACCGTCCAGCGTTTCCTGCACGATGCGCGGGATCGGATCCAGCGAAGACAGATTGGCTTCGATCGAGACGAAACGGCGGCCGAGCGCGCGTACTTCCGCTTCGGTCTCGGTCGGCGGCGCGATGCCCGCCGCGGCGATGTCGGCGCCGGCCTGGGCCAACGCCAATGCGATGCCTTGGCCGAGGCCGGTGCTGGCGCCGGTGACCAGCGCGACCCTGCCTTCGAGATTGAACGGATTGCTTGCCATCGTGGGTTCCCTTTCGTGGTGGTGGCGCGGCGGTTACTTGAGCTGGCAGATGTCGAGGACGTGCATGTCGGTGTAGTCCAGGTTCTCGCCGCCCATCGCCCAGATGAAGGCGTAGTTGGCGGTGCCCGCGCCCATGTGGATCGACCATGGCGGCGACACCACCGCCTCGTCGTTCTGCACGACGATGTGGCGTTGCGCGTCCGGCTCGCCCATGAAGTGATAAACGCGATCGTTGTCGCCGAGGTCGAAGTAGAAGTAGACCTCGCTGCGGCGGTCGTGCAGGTGCGGCGGCATGGTGTTCCACACACTGCCGGCCTTGAGCACGGTCAGGCCCAGCAGCAACTGCGAGGACTGGCAGGTGGCCGGGACGACGAACTGGTAGATGGTGCGCTCGTTGCTGGTTTCCAGCGCGCCGCGCTCCAGCGCGACCGCATCCTTGATCGAAAGCCGCCTGGTCTCGAAGCGCGCGTGCGCCGGCGTCGAGGTCAGGTAGAACTTCGCGGGATTGGCCGCATCGTCCGATTCGAACGTCACGTCGGCGCTGCCCATCGCCACGTACAGGCCATCCTTCGGTCCCAGCGCGTAGGTCGTGCCGTCCACGCTGACCTTGCCCGGGCCGCGGCCGACGTTGATCACGCCCAGTTCGCGCCGCTCGAGGAACGGCTTGCCGGCGGCCGAAGCCGGTTCGGCCTGGCGCGGCAGTTCGACCTTCCGCGATACCGGGGCGGCGCCGCCGATCACGAAGCGCTCGTTGTGCGAGTAGTTCAGCTGCACGGTGTCGGCGACGAACAGGTTGCCGACCAGATAGCGGTCGCGCAGCTGGTCGTTGCTCGCGCCGTCCATCATGTCCGGATGGGTGGCGTGGTAGGTCTTGCGGTACATGGGCGTCTCCGTGGATGGCGGCGGATGGGCGCCGCGGGAATGCGGAAGGAATTCTAGCGATGTTTGGTAACCGGTGTCATTTTGCGGCGCGGAATGTCGATATCGCCTGAAGACGCTTATTCGGGCGGCTGGCAGGAATCGCGGATGACCAGGTGCGGCCGCACGCTGCCGGTCTGCGCCGGTGCGTCG
>DASRYD010000361.1:0-5204 GCA_035653955.1 Pseudoxanthomonas sp. | reverse complement strand
GTCGCCAACAGCGCGTCAAGGCGCTCCATCAGGCCCGGTTCGCGCAGGTCCAGCCGCAGCGAAAGGCGCTGCGCGTGCTGCGCGCAGAGCTGGTCGTAGTCCCAGCACTGGCGAATGCGCAGGCTGTAGCCGCCGTTGAATTCGTCCTCGCGCAGGCCGCCGCGCACCACCAGCAGGCGGTCGCGGGTCAGCAGATGGCCGAATTCGGCCATCGCGTCGGAGAACACGCTGCATTCGACCCGGCCGCGCCCGTCTTCCAGTTGCACGAACACCTGACTGTCGCCCTTGCGGCGCACGCCGACGACCTGGCCGGCCAGCACCACGTTGACCTCGGCGCGCCAGCTCTTCTTCTCGCCCGCGGACTGGCTGGCGCAGAGCCTGTCGAGATCGCCCAGGTCGTGGCCGACCAGCGCCTTCAGATCGTCGCGGTACGGATCGACCGGATGCCCGCTGAGATAGTGGCCGAGGGTTTCGCGTTCGCCGTTGAGCTTCTGCGACAGCGGCCAGTCGTCGGCATCGGGCAGTTCGACATGGATGTCGTCGCCACTGGACGAGCTCGAGCCGAACATGTCGACGATGCCGGCGTTGCGGTTCTTGTTGATCTGGTCGATGGCCTTCAGCACTTCCGGCAGCTGCAGGGCCAGCGAAGCGCGATTGCGGCCCAGCGCGTCGAGCGCGCCGGCGTTGATCAGCGCTTCCATCGCGCGCTTGTTGAGCTTGGACGAATCGACCCGCTTGCAGAAGTCCAGCAGGTCGCGGAATGTCCCGCCTTCGTTGCGGGCTTCGACGATCGCTTCGCAGACGCCCTGGCCGACGCCCTTCACCGCGCCCAGTCCGTAGCGCACCGTGTCCGCATCGGTGGCGACGAACATGTAGTCGGAATGGTTCACGTCCGGCGGCAGCACCTGCAGGCCCAGACCCCGCGCTTCGTCGAGGAAGCCGACCACCTTGTCGGTCTTGTCCATGTCCGACGACAGCGTCGCAGCCATGAACTCGGCCGGGTAATGCTTCTTCAGCCACGCGGTCTGGTAGGCGACCAGCGAATATGCGGCGGCGTGCGACTTGTTGAAGCCGTAGCCGGCGAACTTCTCCATCAGGTCGAAGATCTCGTCGGCCTTGGCCGTGCCCACGCCGCCCCGGGCCGCGCCTTCGCGGAAGACCTCGCGCTGCTTGGCCATTTCCGCCGGCACTTTCTTGCCCATCGCGCGGCGCAGCAGGTCGGCGCCGCCGAGCGAGTAACCGCCGACGATCTGCGCCATCTGCATCACCTGCTCCTGGTAGACCATGATGCCGTAGGTCTCCTGCAGCATGGCTTCGGTGCGCGGGTCGGGATACTCGAATTGCTCGGTGCCATGCTTGCGCGCGACGAACGACGGGATCATTTCCATCGGGCCGGGGCGGTACAGCGCGTTCAGCGCGATCAGGTCTTCGAAGCGGTCTGGCCTGGCTTCCTTCAATGCGCGGCGCATGCCCGAGGATTCGAACTGGAACACCGAGCCGGTGTTGCCGTTGGCGAACACGTCGCGATAGACGCTGGCGTCGTCCAGCGGGATAGCGGCGATGTCGACCGGGTCGAAGCCTTCCTTCGTGCGCCGCGCATTGATCGCCTTCACCGCCCAGTCGATGATGGTCAGCGTGCGCAGGCCGAGGAAGTCGAACTTGACCAGGCCCACCGCCTCGACGTCGTCCTTGTCGAACTGGGTCACCGGGTTGCGGCCGAGCGTGCCGTGGTCGTGTTCGGCGAACAGCGGGCAGAAGTCCGACAGCGGCGACGGCGAGATCACCACGCCGCCGGCGTGCTTGCCGGCGTTGCGGGTCAGGTCTTCCAGCTGCAGCGCCAGGTCGACCAGGTCGCGCACGTCGTCTTCGCTTTCGTAGCGTTGCTTGAACTCGGCGACGATGCGGTCGCTTTCCTTCTGCGAACGCTTGCTGCGGCCGATGGCGTCCTCGAGCGTCAGCGGATCGGCCGGTTGCAGCGGGATCAGCTTGGTCAGGCTGTCGACGAAGCCGTAGGGGAAGCCGAGCACGCGGCCGGCGTCGCGCAGCACCGCCTTGGCCGCCATCGTTCCGTAGGTGATGATCTGCGACACGCGGTCGCGACCGTACTTGCGCGCGACGTAGTCGATCACCTCGTCGCGCCGGTCCATGCAGAAGTCGATGTCGAAGTCAGGCATCGACACGCGTTCCGGGTTGAGGAAGCGCTCGAACAGCAGGTTGTACGGCAGCGGGTCTAGGTCGGTGATCTGCAGCGCCCACGCGACCAGCGAGCCGGCGCCCGAACCGCGGCCCGGGCCGATCGGGATGCCCTGGTGTTTGCCCCACTGGATGAAGTCGGCCACGATCAGGAAGTAGCCGGGGAAACCCATCTTGATGATGGTGTCCAGCTCGAATTCGAGGCGTTCGAAATAATCCTCGCGGGTCTTGCCCGGCGCCAGCGGGTTCTTCTGCAGGCGCGCTTCCAGGCCGTTGCGCGCTTCGCTGCGGATCCAGCTGTCCAGCGTTTCGTCGTCGGGCACCGGATAGGCGGGCAGGAAGTACGTGCCCAGGCTCATCTCGAGATTGCAGCGCTGGGCGAGCGCGACGGTGTTGTCCAGCGCGTCGGGCACGTCGGCGAACAGCGCTGCCATCTCGTCGGCCGACTTCAGGTACTGCTCGGCGTTGTAGTCGCGCGGGCGCTTGGGGTCGTCGAGCACGCGGCCCGAGGCGATGCACACGCGCGCCTCGTGTGCTTCGAAGCCGTCGCGGTCGAGGAAGCGCACGTCGTTGCTGGCGATCACCGGCAAGCCGCGCGCCGCCGATGCGTGCAGGGCGAACTGATTGAACGCGTCCTCGCCATCGCGGCCGGTGCGGGTCAGCTCGAGGTGCACGTCTTCGCCGAACGCGCGCTGCCAATCGGCGATCTGCAGTTCGGCCAGGTCGTGGCGACCACCGGCGGCCAGGCGCCCGGCCAGGCTGTGGCGGCCGAGGATCGCGAACAGGCCTTCGTGATCTTCGCGCAGCCACTCGGGGTCGATCGCCACGCCGTCGGCGCGGTGGCCCTGCATCCACGCGCGGGTCAGCAAGCGCGACAGCGACAGGTAGCCGGTGCGGTCGCGGCACAGCAGGGTGACCAAAGAAGGCGCATCGCCCCCGTCGGCGATGCTGACGTCGGCGCCGGCGATGGGCTTGATGCCGACGCTCTCGGCGGCCTTGAAGAACTTGACCAGCGCGAACAGGTTGTTGCGGTCGGTCAGCGCCAGCGACGGCAATTGCAGTTCCACCGCGCGGCTGAGGATGTTCGGCCGCTTGGCCTTGTCCGGGCGCGCTTCATCCGGCTTCTCGGGCACGCGGATGATCGAATCCGCCATCGAGAATTCGGTGTGGACGTGCAGGTGGATGAAGCGCGGGGACATGCGGAGGCCAGCCTACCGGCAGGGGGGTGGGGCGACAAGGCTTGACAGCGGGAACCGCCGGAAAACTCCGGGTTCAGCCATGCCCGGTGGCGCGTACCGGGGCGAAACTGCGCCGGTGTTGCGGGCAGGGGCCGTGTTCGGCCAGCGCGGCCAGGTGTCCCGGCGTGGGATAGCCCTTGTGCAGGTCGAAGCCGTATTGCGGCCATTGCGCGTGCAGGCCGCACATGTGCCGGTCGCGGGCGACCTTGGCCAGGATCGATGCGGCCATGATCGCCGGTTCGATGGCATCGCCACCGATCAGCGCCTCGGCCGGGCACGGCATGTCCTTCGGCACCTTGTTGCCGTCGATGCGCGCGAGCACGGCCGCGGGCCGCAGCGCAGCCACGGCGCGGCGCATGCCGGTCAACGTGGCTTGCAGGATGTTCAGGCGGTCGATCTCGTCGGCTTCGACGAATTCGATGCGCCAAGCCAGCGCGCACTCGACGATCTGCGGGTACAGGGCCTCGCGCCGCGCTTCGCTCAGTCTCTTCGAATCGTCGAGTCCGGCGATCGGACGCGCGGGATCGAGGATGACCGCGGCCACCGCGACCGGGCCGGCCAAGGGTCCGCGACCGGCTTCGTCCACGCCCGCGATCAGGATGGAATCCGCGACAGGGAAAAGCGGCAGCGAAGCGGAGTTCGTCATGGCCGGGCGGCGTCCAGAAATTCCGCGACGGCGTCGGCCGCGCGCGCGGAAGCATCGCGGCGCAACTGTTCGTGCAGACGCAGGTATTCCGGCTGCAGCGCGGCGACGGCGGTCGGATCGCGCAACCAGTGCAGGACGGCCGCGGCGAGTTTCTCCGGAGTGCAGTCGTCCTGCATCAATTCTGGCGCGAGATCGCGGCCGGCAAGGACGTTGGGTAGTGCGTAACGCTCGGTCTTCAGCATGCCGAACGACTTGACGATGCGGTAGGTCAGCGGAGCGATGCGATAGCCGACCACCATCGGCTGCTTGGCCAGCATCGCTTCCAGCGCCGCGGTGCCGGAGGCAAGCAGGGTGGCGTCGGCGGCGTACAGGCATTCGCGCGCCTGCCCATCGAACAAGCGTGCGTGCGGCAATCGGAATTTCGCGAGCTGGCCTTCCAGCGCCTGCCAACAGGCGGCATTCGCGGCGGGAACGACCACGTGCAGGTTCGGAATGGCATCCGCAACCAGTTTCGCCGCGGAGAGGAAGGGTTCCGCCAGTCGTGCGATCTCGCCGAGGCGCGAACCGGGCAGCACGGCCAGCACCGTGGCATCGGCGGGCAATCCGAGGCTTTCGCGCGCGGCGGCGCGGTCGGGATGCAACGGGATCGCATCGGCCATCGGATGGCCCACGAAGCGCGCGTCGACTCCATGCTTGGCGTAGATCGGCGGCTCCATCGGGAACAGGCACAGCACGCGGTCGGCGCTGCGGCCGATCTTCCGGGCGCGTTCCTCGCGCCATGCCCACACCGACGGGCTGACGTAATGCACGGTGCGCACGCCGCGCTGCTTCAGCCATTGCTCGACGCCGAGGTTGAAGTCGGGCGCGTCGATGCCGACGAACATGTCCGGCTGCCAGGCCAGCACGCGTTCGCGCAAATGCTTGCGCAGTTTCAGCAGGCGCGGCAGGTGGCGCAGCACTTCGGCCAGACCCATCACCGCCAGTTCGCCGCAGTCGTACCAGGTATCGCAACCCGCCGCACGCATCGCATCGCCGCCGATGCCGGCGAACTCCGCGTCGGGACAACGCCTGCGCAGTTCCGCGATCAGCCCCGCGCCGAGACCGTCGCCGGAAGCCTCGCCGGCCAC
>DASRYD010000360.1:0-4769 GCA_035653955.1 Pseudoxanthomonas sp. | reverse complement strand
TCGCTCTGCTCACGGATCGACACGTCCAGCGGCAGCGAACCCAGCAGCGGCACGCCGTATCGTTCGGCCATTCGCGCGCCTCCGCCTTCGCCGAACAGGTGCTCGGCATGGCCGCAATTCGAACACACGTGCACGGCCATGTTCTCGACGATGCCCAGCACGGCGATGTCGACCTTCTCGAACATCTTCAGCGCCTTGCGCGCATCCAGCGTGGCGATGTCCTGTGGCGTGGTCACGATCACCGCGCCGGCGACGGGGATCTTCTGCGACAGGGTCAGCTGGATGTCGCCGGTACCCGGCGGCAGATCGACCAGCAGGTAATCCAGGTCGCCCCACAGAGTGTCGTTGAACAACTGGGTAAGCGCCGAGGTCGCCATCGGTCCGCGCCAGATCATCGAAGCGTCCTGGTCGACCAGCAAGCCGATCGACATGGCCTCGATCCCGAATGCCCGCAGCGGCTCGATGTGCTTGTTGTCCGGGCTTTCCGGCCGCCCGCCAATCCCCAGCATCGCCGGCACGCTGGGCCCATAGATGTCGGCATCCAATACCCCGACCTTCGCACCTTCCGCTGCCAGCGCCAGGGCCAGGTTCACCGCCGTTGTCGATTTCCCCACCCCGCCCTTGCCTGAGCCAATGGCGATGACGTTGCGGATACGGGGGTGGGGAGTGAGGCTCGGCTGGACGGCATGGGCGGGAAGTCGCACTTCGGCACCAGAAAATTGGGGGATCAGGCAAGTAATTTTAAGCCCTGCGTTGGCCTGCCGACCGCTTAATACGGCCGAAGCGACGCCTTCCGTACGCCCCCGGATGCGGTATAAAGAGCCCAACCACCATCCCTGGGAGGGGAACATGCGCAACACACTGATCGCGAGCCTGCTGGCTCTGCCCCTGCTGGGTCTGTCCCTGTCGGCCCTGGCGGCCGATCCGGCGCTCGGTCGCTGGAAGACGCTCGACGACAAGACCGGCAAGGCGATGACGGTTTCCGAGGTCTACATGGCCAAGAACGGCATGCTCTCGGCGAGAATCGTCGAGAACCTGGGCCTGCCGCCGAACTGCGCCGAATGCAGCGGCGAGTACAAGGACAAGCCCTATGTCGGCATCGTCACGCTGTGGAACCTGAAACAGCAGAAGGACGGCAGCTGGGGCGGCGGCAACGGTTACAAGCCGTCCGAGGACCGTCACTTCAAGGCCAAGAGCGTCAAGGTGGTCGACGGCGGCAAGAAAATGGAAATCACCGGCTGCATCGCGGCCTTCCTCTGCCGTACCGCCACCTGGGTTCGCGCCGACTGAATCGTCGTTCGCGCCTCCAGCCCTCTTCGCGACCCGGCCCTGCGCCGGGTCGTCTTTTTCCGGCATGCGATAATTGCGCTTCCCCCGCCCCACCATCGCCATGACCCGCACCGCCCTCGTCACCAACGCCCTGCCCTATGCCAACGGCCCGCTACACCTGGGCCACCTGGTCGGTTATATCCAGGCCGACATCTGGGTGCGGGCGCGGCGCCTGCGCGGCGACACGGTGCATTACGTCTGCGCCGACGACACCCACGGTACGCCGATCATGCTGGCGGCGGAAAAGGCGGGCGTCACGCCCGAAGCCTTCATCGCCGGCATCCAGGCCGGCCACGAGCGCGATTTCGCCGCCTTCGGCGTGGCCTTCGACCATTACGACTCGACCAATTCCGCGTCCAATCGCGAGTTGACCGAACAGTTCTACGCTCGGCTGGACGCGGGTGGCCACATCGACAAGCGCAACGTGGCGCAGTTCTACGACCCGGCCAAGGGCATGTTCCTGCCCGACCGCTACATCAAGGGCATCTGCCCGAACTGCGGCACGCCCGACCAGTACGGCGACAACTGCGAGAACTGCGGCGCGACCTACGCGCCGACCGAACTGAAAGAACCGAAGTCGGTGTTGTCGGGCGCAACGCCGGAGCTGCGCGATTCGGAGCACTACTTCTTCGAAGTCGGCCGCTTCGAGGCCTTCCTGCGCGAATGGCTGGCCGGCGACGTCGCCGTCCCGGGGGTCAAGGCCAAGCTGATGGAATGGCTGGACAGCGAAGGCGGACTGCGTGCGTGGGACATCTCCCGCGATGCGCCGTATTTCGGCTTCGAAATCCCCGGCGCACCCGGCAAGTATTTCTACGTCTGGCTGGATGCGCCGATCGGCTACCTGAGCAGTTTCCGCAACCTGTGCGCCGCCAGCGGCGCGGATTTCGACGCCTACCTGAAGCTGGATTCGCAAGCCGAGCTGCACCACTTCATCGGCAAGGACATCGTCAATTTCCACGGCCTGTTCTGGCCGGCGGTGCTGCACGGCAGCGGCCATCGCGCGCCGACCCGACTGCACGTCAACGGTTACCTGACCGTGGACGGTGCGAAGATGTCGAAATCGCGCGGCACCTTCGTCATGGCCCGCACCTATCTCGACGTGGGCCTGGAACCGGAAGCGCTGCGCTACTACTTCGCGGCCAAGTCTTCCGGCGGCGTCGACGACCTCGACCTGAACCTCGCCGACTTCACCGCGCGAGTCAACGCCGACCTGGTCGGCAAGTTCGTCAACCTGGCCAGCCGCTGCGCCGGCTTCATCGAGAAGCGCTTCGACGGCATGCTCGCCGCCGCCTTGCCGGAACCCGAAACCTACGCGCGCTTCGTCGCGGCGCTCGCGGGCGTACGCGAAGCCTATGAACGCAACGATCCGGCCGCGGCGATCCGCCAGACGATGGTGCTGGCCGACGAAGCCAACAAGTACATCGACGAAAAGAAACCGTGGGTGCTCGCCAAGCAGGACGGCGCCGACGCCGAACTGCAGGCGGTATGCACGCAGGGGCTGAACCTGTTCCGCGTGTTGGCCGCAGCGTTGAAACCGATTCTGCCGCGCACCGCGGCGCAGGCCGAGGAATTCCTCGCCGCACCGGTGTACGCATGGGGCGACCTCGACATGCCGCTGTGCGCGCGCACGATCAAGCCTTACGCACCGCTGTTCACCCGCATCGACCCGAAACTGATCGACGCCATGACCGAAGCATCGAAGGACACCCTCGCCGCGCCGCCGGCCGCGAAGAACGAGACCAAGCCCGCAGCGCCCGTCGAAAAGAAGGAAGGCGCCGGCTACGTCGGCATCGACGATTTCGCCCGGCTCGACCTGCGCATCGGCAAGGTGCTGGCCTGCGAATTCGTCGAGGGTTCGGACAAGCTGCTGCGCTTCGAACTGGACGCCGGCGAACTGGGCAAGCGCCAGATCTTCTCCGGCATCCGCGCCAGCTACGGCGAGCCCGAAAAGCTGGTCGGCCGCAACGTCGTGTTCATCGCCAACCTGGCGCCGCGCAAGATGCGCTTCGGCACCAGCGAAGGCATGATCCTCTCGGCGGGCTTCGATGGCGGTGCACTCGCCCTGCTCGATGCCGATGCCGGGGCGATGCCTGGCATGCCGGTGAAGTGACCGGCCGAGCGCCTCCAGGTTCGGCCGAACTGGTCGAACGCCTCGACCGGATCCTGCCGCAGACCCAGTGCGGGCAATGCGGCTTCGACGGTTGCCGGCCCTATGCCGAAGCGATGGCGCGCGGCGAAGCCGGCATCGACCATTGCCCGCCCGGCGGCGACGCCGGTGCGCGCGCGTTGGCGAAAGCGCTCGGCGTGGAGGCAAAGCCCTACGACCGCTCCCGCGGCGAACACAAACCGGCGCCGATCGCCCGCATCGTCGAAGAAGACTGCATCGGCTGCACCAAGTGCATCCAGGCCTGCCCGGTCGACGCGATCATCGGCGGCGCCAAGCTGATGCACGTGGTGATCGAACCGCTGTGCACCGGCTGCGAGCTGTGCGTGCCGGCGTGCCCGGTGGATTGCATCGAACTGGTTCCGCCGTAGGAGCGCCCCTGGGCGCGACCCAGACGCGCGTGGTGCCGTTTTCCGGTCGCGCCCAGGGGCGCTCCTACAAGGTCACTTGCATGCCGAACAGATCTGTTCGACCTTGTAGCCCTTGGCGCGCAGCTTCTCGACCAGTCCGTCCGGCCCGAGCAGGTGCAGGGCACCGACCACGACGAGGGTGTCGCCGGATTTCGATCCGGTGAGGCGCGACTCGATCTTCGGCAACCATGCTTCGTTGCGGGCGACGTCGATCATCCGGTAGGTCTGCGGCGTCTTCTCGATCATCTCCTCGCGCATGGTGCGGTTGAGGCCAGCCACGTCGCCTGCGCGCCATTGCCGGTGCAGTTCCACCATGTCCGCGACGCTCTTCTTCGGATCGTCGACGAATTCCTTCAGGCCGGCGACCTGCTCTTGCATCGGCGTCGAATCCAGCGCCGCCAGTTGCGCGTCGACGGTCTCCAGCCCGGCCATGGGCTTGTTCGCTTCGGCCGCGCGCTGCATCAGATGCTGGTCGAGTCCCAGTTCCGGACGGAAACCGAGCCGCTGGGCGACGCCGATGCTGATGGCCAGGGTGATGAACCAGGGTTCCTGCGCCTGCATCGCCGCCACGCCACCGGACGAAGCGACCAGCTTGTCGAGCGCGGCATAGGTGGGCGCAGGCAATACCTGCTGCAGGTTCCTGCCGTCGGCATAACCGGCGGCGGCAGCGAACTTGCCCGCCACGTCGGGAGCGACCAAGGCGTCCGGCGACAATTCGAACAGCAGCGATTCGGAATCCGCGAACGCCGCCTGCGTCTCCTTCGGCAGCGGGTAATCGTCGGCCTTGAGCAGGTGGAACGAACCCAGCAGGTAGACGCTGTTGTCGGCATCGGACACTTTCCACAGCAGCGGCACCGGCGGCCGGG
>DASRYD010000359.1:0-3916 GCA_035653955.1 Pseudoxanthomonas sp. | reverse complement strand
GCGCGCGCCGTGCGCTTCGGCCTGCTTTGGTTGCTGGCGGGCGCGCTCGGCCTGGCGCTGGTCGCCTGGAACGGGTTGCCGCGCGAGCTGTTCCTGCTGGGCGGGCTGCTTGCCGTCTACGGCATCGCGCTGCTCGCCCTGACCGTGGTCGGGCGCGACAACGGATTCGCCCAGGTGATGACCGACATCTATGCGATGCCCGCAGCGATGCGCAAGCTGGCCGTGGTGCAGTTCTTCTCATGGTTCGCGCTGTTCGCGATGTGGATCTACGCCACCGCCGCGGTGACTTCGATCTACTACGGCACCAGCGACACGGCCTCGGTCGAATTCAATTCCGGCGCGAACTGGGTCGGCGTTCTGTTCGCCGCCTACAACGGCTTCGCCGCGCTGGCGGCCATCGCCATCCCGTTCATGGCGCGCCGGCTGGGCCTGCGCTGGAGCCATCTGTTGAACGTCGCGCTGGGCGGCATCGGCCTGATCTCGATTCCGTTCATGCCGAATGCCGATTGGCTGTTGCTGCCGATGGTCGGCATCGGCTTCGCCTGGGCCTCGATCCTGTCGCTGCCCTACGCCTTGCTGTCCGACAGCCTGCCCGCCAGCAAGATGGGCGTGTACATGGGCATCTTCAATTTCTTCATCGTCATTCCACAACTGGTCGCGGTCGCCACGCTGGGTTACGTGCTGAAGCATGTGCTCGGCGGCGATCCGGCGAAGGTGCTGATCCTCGGCGGCGCCAGCATGATCCTGTCGGGGCTGTGCGTGCTGCGCGTGCCCGAGCCCGTTGCCCATTCCGCGTAGTCCATCCGAACAAGGCTCTCCCATGTCCGCCATTCGCCCGTTCTCGCCGCTCGCCCTGGCCATCGTCCTGGGCCTGCCCGCCGGCAACGCCCGTGCCGCCGACGACATCTACGGCACGCTGGAGCCGTTCGCGCGCGAATCGGTCTACTTCGTGGTGACCGACCGTTTCGTCAACGGCGATCCGTCCAACGACCATCGCGACCAGGGCGGCAAGGATCCGGCGCTGCGCACCTTCGACAGACCGGTGCCGAACGCGCATGGCGACAACATCGGCTACCTCGGCGGCGACTTCAAGGGCATCGTCGACAATGCTGGCTACATCCGTGGCATGGGCTTCACCTCGGTATGGGTGACGCCGATCGTCGACAACCCGGACGAGGCGTTCACCGGCGGCTCGCCGATCGGCTCCGAAGCGTTCTTCAAGGACCAGGGCAAGACCGGCTACCACGGCTACTGGGGCACCAATTTCTACACGCTCGACGAACACCTGCCGAGCAAGGGCCTCGACTTCGCCGGCTTCACCAGGGCGATGAAGCGGCAGAAGCTCGACGTGGTGCTGGACATCGTCGGCAACCACGGTTCGCCGGCGTACTCGATGCCGAAGATGCAGCCGCAGTACGGCAAGGTCTGGGACAAGGCCGGCAAGCTGGTCGCCGACCACCAGAACCTCGATCCGGACAAGCTCGATCCGAAGCACAATCCGCTGCACGCCTTCTACAACACCGGCGGGGGATTGGCCCAGCTGTCCGACTTCAACGAGAACAATCCCGCGGTGCTGGACTATCTGGCCGGCGCCTACGAACAATGGATCGACCAGGGCGCCGCCGCGTTCCGCGTCGATACCATCGGCTGGATGCCGCATGCGTTCTGGAAGAAGTTCTCCGAGCGCATCCGTGCGAAGAAACCCGGCTTCTTCATGTTCGGCGAGGCGTTCAACTACGACGCGTCGACGATCGCGATGCACACGCTGCCGCGCAACGGCGGCTACAGCGTGCTCGACTTCCCGTTGCGCGGGAAGCTGGAGCAGGTATTCGAGAAGCCGGACAGCGATTTCGCCCAGCTGGGCGACGCGCTGTACCTGGAAGACGGCCCCTACGCCAACCCGTACGACCTGGTGACGTTCTACGACAACCACGACATGGCGCGGATCGACGCCACCGACACCGGTTTCATCGACGCCAACAACTGGTTGTTCACCGCGCGCGGCATTCCGGTGATCTATTACGGCTCCGAAACCGGCTTCATGCGCGGTCGCGCAGAACACGACGGCAATCGCAACTACTACGGGCAGGAACGCGTCGACGCCGCATCGAAGAGCCCGATTTACGTCAACCTGAAGCGCATCGCCACGCTGCGTCGGGATTCGGTGGCGCTGCAGCGCGGACTGCAACTGAACCTGCGCCTGCAGGGCGACGAGGCGGCGTTCTATCGCGTCTACGAGCACGATGGCCAGGCACAGACCGCGCTGGTGTTGTTGAACAAGGGCGACACGGCGCGCACGATCAGGCTCGACGAACTGGTCGAACCGGGCGACTGGCGCGATGGCTTCAGCGATGGAACGGTGAAGCTCGGCGATGCGCTGGCGCTGGAGGTACCCGCGCATGGCGTGCGCGTGCTGTTCCTCGACCGGCCGCTGGCGTTGCAACCGCTGCGCGAGCGGCTGCTGTATTCGATGGCGCACAAGAATCGCTGAAGCTGTCGTTGAAGCTTGTCGTGGGAGCGGCGTCGCGAAGCCTTTGCTTTGCGGCGTCGAGCACGCTCGATTCTGCAAAGACGCCATTCGGGATGTTCTGTCGCGACGGGGTTGAAAGGCATTCGCGACCCTGGTCGCTCCCACAGCCGTCTCCACAGCCGTTCCCGCAAAGTCCCTGCCTACGATGAGGACTGCCGCAAGGCCAGCTTCACCGGGATGCTCTGGCTTTCGACCGGTTGCTTATTGATCAGGCGGACCAGGCTTTCGACCATCAGCGCGCCTGCGCGCTTGGTGTCCTGTTGCACCGTGGAAAGGCCGGGATTGGCGAAGCTGGCCATCGGGATGTCGTCGAAGCCGGCCACCGCCACGTCTTCGGGTACGCGCAGGCCATGTTCGTGCAGCGCCTTCATCGCGCCGATGGCGATCAGGTCGCTGGCCGCGAATACCGCATCGAGCTCGATACCACGTTCCAGCAAGCCATTCATCGCTTCATGGCCGGATTGCTCGGTGGTGATCGCGTCCGCCTGCAACGCCGGATCGACATCGAGCCCGGCCGCGCGCAATGCTTCCGCGTGGCCGCGGTAGCGTTCGAAGAATTCCGGGTAGTGGTTCGAGGCGTGGCCAAGGAAGGCGATGCGCTTGCGCCCGCGTTCCAGCAGGTGCGCGGTGATGTCGTGGCCGCCCTGGAAGTTGTCGCTGCCGATCGACACGCCGGGCTGGCCGGGCAGGGCAGCGCCCCAGCGCACGAAATGGGTGCCTTGTTCGGCCAGCTTCTGCAGGCGCTGCACCGACTCGAGGTAATCGCCATAGCCCAGCAGCAGGATGCCGTCGGCCTTGTGGTTGTCCTCGTAGTCGGCCTGCCAGTCGGTCGACAGTTGCTGGAACGACACCAGCAGGTCGTAGCCATTCAGCGCGCAGGCGCGGGTGATCGAACCGAGCATCGACAGGAAGAACGGATTGATGTGCGAATCGTCCGGTGTTGGATCCTCGAACAGCAGCAGCGCCAGCGTGCCGGCGCGCTGGGTGCGCAGGCTGGAGGCGTGGCGATCCACCTTGTAGTTCAGCTCGCGCACCGCCTGCTCCACCCGCCGCCGCGTCTCCGCGTTCACCAGCGGGCTGCCGGCCAGCACGCGCGACACCGTCGCCTGCGACACCCCCGCGCGATGGGCGATGTCCAACGAGGTGATCCGGGTCTTCTTGCGGGAGCGCTGATCCTGCATGGGGCGAGTGTAGCAACGCGCCTCGCCCCGATGACCCAATCAGCCGGGCAAGCGCGGGGCGAGGTGTTCCTGCTCCAGCGTCAGCGGCGTGCGTTGCAACGCCGAAGCCACATCGTCCCAGCCGGCGCGCCGCGCCCAGCTGCACATCGTGGCAAGGATCGCCGGCGCCGGCGGCTCCGTGCCAACGTCGAGGCCGACGGGCAGT
>DASRYD010000358.1:0-1999 GCA_035653955.1 Pseudoxanthomonas sp. | reverse complement strand
CAGCGTGTTGCGCGCGGACTCGGCCAGCGGCTTGTCGGCGGGGCGGAAGCGCTCGGCCAGCGGCAGGATGTCGCCGGGCCGTTCGGCCAGCGGCGGCAGCGCCAGCTCGATCGCGTTGAGGCGGTAGTACAGGTCTTCGCGGAAACCGCCATCGCGGATCATCGCCGGCAGGTCCGCGTTGGTCGCGCTGATCACGCGTACGTCCACGTGGCGTTCGCGGTTGGATCCCAGGCGTTCGAACTTGCCGGTTTCCAGCACGCGCAACAATTTCATCTGCCCGGCCAGCGGCAGGTTGCCGATCTCGTCGAGGAACAGGGTGCCGCCGTCGGCGGCTTCGAACTTGCCCTCGCGCGCCTTGTTCGCGCCGGTGTAGGCGCCGGCGTCGGCGCCGAACAACTCGGCCTCGATCAACTCGGAAGGCAACGCACCGCAATTCAAGGTCACGAACGGCCCGTTCTTCACCGCCGAATTGGCCTGCACGATCTCGGCGAGCTTCTCCTTGCCGCTGCCGTTCGGCCCGGTGATCAACACCGGGAGGTCGGAACGCGCGACCTGGCAGGCCAGGGCGATGACGCGCTCGCTGGCCGGGTCGGCGAAGACCACTTCGCGCAGGTCGTATTTCGCCTGCAATTGTTCGCGGCGCTGCTTCTCGCGTGCGCGGCGGCGGTCCAGTTCGCGCCGCGCCTCCGCCAGTTCCAGCAGATTGTTGACCGTGGCCAGCAGCTTGCCGTCGTCCCAGGGCTTGGCCAGGTAATCGGCGGCGCCGGCCTTGACCAGCCCGACCGCGCTGCTCAGTTGCGTCCACGCGGTCAACAGGATCACCGGCAGGTCGGGGTGGTTCTCGCGGATGGCGGCGAACAACGCCTCGCCCTCGGCGCCCGAGGTGGTGTCGGCGGTGAAGTTCATGTCCTGGATGACCAGGTCGATGGCTTCGTCGCGCAGCATCGCCAGGCCGGCTTGCGGCGATTCGGCATGCAGCGTGGCGATGTCGTGCAGGGAGAACAGCACGTCCAGCGCGGTGGCGACGGCGGGGTTGTCGTCGATGATCAGGACGGTGGGCATGGCGCAATCGTAAGGCTATTTCGGGTCGTGTCGACCGGCATCGGCGCTGGGCCGGTGGCCGTAGCTCAGCACGCGGGTGATCTGCCATTGGCCATCGCGCAGGCGCCAGACCATGGCGAAGTCGGCCTCGCCGTCGCAGCGGCCGGTGTCGATCTGGCAGAACCGGTGCACGCCCTGGGCGATGGCGCCGAAGTCCCTGATCGGCGACACGTGCAGGCCGACCCGTTCGCGGGTGTAATGGCCGCAGGCGTATTTCCCGGTGTTGGCGATCATCGCTTCTCGCGTCCAGGTGACGCCGCCGGTGTCGTGGTAGAACTCGACGTCGGGTGCGAAGTATCCGGCATGCCTGCGCAACTGTGCCGGATCACCGCAATGGTTGAACGCATCGAACACGGCGTCATCGAGCGCCGTGATGGTGGCTTCCAGCGTTCCTTCCTCCGAAGCGTCAGCCGGCGTGGCCGGTGCGAGCGCCGCCATTGCCAGGCAGAGCGCCGCCAGTAACTTGTTCATGCATTCTCCACAGGGCTGGCCATGCCCGCGTCAATCGCGGATGGCCTTGGTATCGCGTCCGTCCTGGCGCAGGATCAGGTAACCGGGCTTGCCGGCGGCATCGAAGCCGAAGCTGATCCTGGCGTCGAGGCCAGGCACGACGAACGAACTTTCCGATTCGGCCACCAGCGACCAGGCGGCCTGGCCTTCTGCTTGAACCTTCAGCGTGGTGCCTTCGCGCCACACCCGCAGTGGGATGCCCTGCGCAGTGCGGTAGTTGCCGGCCAGTTCGTCGAGCGTGGCCTGCGATATCGCGACGCCGGCGGGCGGCGGCGTCGTGGTCTGGGCGCAGGACAGCGCGGGCAGCAGGGCGAGGGCGAGCAACAGGATCGATGGACGTGGGGTCATGATTCGGTCTCCGGCAGTCGGTGCGGCGACTATAGGCAGC
>DASRYD010000357.1:0-2775 GCA_035653955.1 Pseudoxanthomonas sp. | reverse complement strand
AAGCCCGCGAGCGCGGCCTCGGCGGAGGCGCGATCGGCGAATTCGACGAAACAGCCGCTGCCGGTACCGGTGAGGCGTGGCGTGCCGGATTGCGCCAGCGCGGCGAAAGCGGCCTCGATGACCGGTTCGCGGCGACGCAGGACCGGCTCGAACGCATTGCCGAGCAAGTGACCAAAAGCGAAGTCGTCTATTTTCGCGGGTGCAGCATTGCGCGTCAAATCATGGGCTTGGAAAAGCGCGGCGGTGGGAACGTGAACGCCCGGGTCGACCAGCAGGTACCAGGCCGGTGGCAGCCCGATCGGCACCAGCTTTTCGCCCACGCCCTCGGCCCAGGCATTCTCGCCACGGACGAAGACCGGGACATCGGCGCCCAGACGCAGACCCAGCGCAGCCAGCCGGTCAGCGCCGAAATCCAGTCCCCAGAGGCGGTTCAGAGCCATCAATACCGTGGCTGCGTCGGAGGAACCGCCGCCGAATCCGCCTCCGGCCGGAATGCGCTTTTCGACGGAAATATCGACACCTTGCATGCAATTGGACTCCGATTGCAGCAATTTGGCCGCTCGAACGAGCAGATCGTCGGCCTCGGCCACGCCTGGCACGGATTCGCCGATCCGGCAGATCCTTGGATCGTTCCGGATCCGCAGATGGACGGTATCGCCCCAGTCCAGCAGCCGGAACACGGTCTGCAGCTCGTGGTAGCCGTCGGGTCGGCGGCCGGTGATCTGCAGGAACAGGTTCAGCTTGGCCGGCGCGGGCCAGGAGGACCAGCCGGACTCGGCATCGACCGGGCTCATGGGGAAGCCGGCACCCATTCGTCGACGATCAGCTTGACCTTGGCCTCGCCCTTCGTGGCATCGACGCGCTGCGGCAAGGCCGGCACGGTGGACCCCGTTTCCGGCCAGCGATAGTCGATGGCCCAGCCGCCCTGCTCCAGATGGCTCAGGCGGCCCGCCGCATCGAACTGCATCGCAGCCTGCGGCAAATTCCGCGCAGATACGCCACGAACCCAATCGCCCAACGCCGCCACCGGAATTTCCCACCCGGTCGCCTCACGCAGCAGTTGCGCAGCGTCGGCGCCTTCGCGCGGCCCGCCTTCGACGCCTTCCAGTCGCGCGCCCTGCGGGCCGCCGCTGAGCCGCCAACTTTGCCGCGTGACCGGCGCGCTCAGAGACACCATGTAGGCATCGCCCCGTTGCTGCCAATCGATTCGCCCGCTGCCGCCTTTGCGGCCATTGCTGATCGCGACACGGCCGGCCAGCGACCAGTCGACCCATTCGCGCAATACGGTTTCGCGCGCCAACTGCTTCTGCCGGGCCTGATCGATAGACCCGGCATCCGCCGGCGGCACCGGCCTGACCGACTGCGTGGCGCAGGACGCGAGCAACAGCGCCAACAGCGGCGCGAGCAGGAAGACGTTCCTCATGCGCCGGTCTTCTGCAGCGCGCGAAGCAGCGAACGGTTTTCCGGATCGAGCCTGCGCGACTCATCGAAATACTTGCGCGCTTCGTCCTTCTGCCCCTGCATCCACAGCACTTCGCCGAGATGCGCGGCGATTTCAGGGTCCTTTTGCATGATGTAGGCACGACGCAGTTGCATCAGCGCTTCGTCGGTGCGGCCGAGGCGATACAGCACCCAGCCGAAGCTGTCGATGATCGCCGCGTCGTCCGGCTCGGCGGCGCGCGCACGGTCGATCAGCTCCAGCGCTTCCTGATACCGGTTGGTGCGGTCGGCCAGCGTGTAGCCCAACGCGTTCAACGCGGCGGTGTTTTCGGGCTCGGTGACCAAGATGCGGCGCAGGTCGGCTTCGGCATGGTCGATGCGATCGCGGCGCTCCCAGGCCAGCGCGCGCGCGTACAGGATCGCGTTGTCGTCTGGCCATGCGGCCAGCCCGCGCGCCAGTGCGTCGAATTCGCCGGCATCGTCCTTGTCCTTCTGCCGCAATTCGGCTTCCAGCAGGTAGGCGGCCCGCCGTGCGGTATCGTCGATCGCCGCGTCGGCCTGCATTTTGCGCGCGGCGGCGAAAGCCTCGTCCTTGCGGCCCAGTTCGTACAGGCTGTTGGCGATGCGCAGGCGCGCTTCGACGCGCTCCTGGCCGCCGGGTACGCGCTGGTACCAATCCAGCGCTTCCTGCGGGCGCTCGAGGAACTGGGCGATTTCGCCCAGCAGCAGCAGGCGTTGCGGGTCGGGCGAGGCGGCCTGCTTGCGCAGCTCGTCGTACAGCCCGGCCAGCGCGGCCTGGTCCTTGGCCTTGGCCAGCAACGAGGCGCGCGTACCGTAGGTGCGGTTGTCCTGCGGACCGCGCGCCATCGCCTGAGCGGCGGCGACCGGCTGGCCCATCGCATCGTATTCATAGGCGATGCCGCTGCGCAGTTCCGGCACCAGCAACGAGGCCGGTTCCAGCGTCGCCAGCAATTTCGCCGCTTCGTCCGGCTTGCCGATCTGGCGCAACTGGCTGGCATGCAGCAGGGCGATGCGCGGCTCGTCGGGAAAACGCTTCACCGCTTCGCCGACGATGCGTTCGGCCAAGTCTTTCTGGTCGAGGCGCTGGGCCAGACTGCCGAAACCGATCCATGCCGGCAACTTGCCCGGCAATGCGTTGGCGTCGAGCAACTCGCCGATCGTCTTCGCCACCACCTCCGGTTTGCGCTGGCCGCTGGTCAGCGCGGCCAGGGCGAAGCGCCAGCCAAGGTCGTCGGGTTCGCGCAGCAACGTGGTCAGTTCGCGCTTCGCCGCGGCCAGATCGCCCTGGCGCAGCGCCAGCGTGGCCTCGGCACC
>DASRYD010000356.1:0-2111 GCA_035653955.1 Pseudoxanthomonas sp. | reverse complement strand
TGACTGCGAGCCGATTCGTACGCAGCTGGAAGACAATGTGGAGCGGTAGTTCAGTCGGTTAGAATGCTGGCCTGTCACGCCGGAGGTCGCGGGTTCGAGTCCCGTCCACTCCGCCACTTGTCAAAAAGCCCCGCTTCGGCGGGGCTTTTTCTTTGCATGCTTTCCGGGCGTAGGATGGCGCGGACCAAAGCCGCTGGGGAAGCGCATGCGCAGCATTCTCGTCGTCGCGATCATTGCCTGCCAGTTGTGGCCGGGCTGCGTCTGGGCGCAAGAGCCGGCGCCTGTCGCGAAGGAGAGGTACGACGCGGGGTTGGCGAAGTCGGTTGGCGCGGACCAGCACGGCATGCGCAGCTATGTGCTAGTGATATTGAAGACCGGGCCGACGCCGGTGCCCAAGGGCGAAAAGCGCGACGCGATGTTCAAGGGCCACTTCGCCAACATGGAGCGCCTGGCCGGAGAGGGCAGGCTGGCCTATGCCGGTCCGCTGGACGGAATCGATGGCTGGCGCGGACTCTTCATCCTGTCCGTCGGCGATATCGAAGAGGCGAAGAAGCTGGTGGCCACCGACCCGGTGATCGTCAACGGCGAAATGATCGCCGAATACCACAAGCATTACGGTTCCGCCGCGCTGATGCGCGTGAACGATCTGCACAAGCGGATCGCGAAGTCCGATTTCTGACGATCACACCCAGCCGGTCAGGTAGAACAGCGCGATCACGAAGAACACCGCGAGGGTCTTGATCGCGGTGATCGCGAACACGTCCTTGTAGGACTGCCGGTGGGTCAGGCCGGTCACCGCGAGCAGGGTGATCACCGCGCCGTTGTGCGGCAGCGTGTCCATGCCGCCGGAAGCCATCGCCGCGACGCGATGCAGCACGTCCATCGGGATGCCCGCCGCATGGGCGTTGGCGATGAAGCTGTCGGCCATCGCCGCCAGCGCGATGCTCATGCCGCCACTGGCCGAGCCGGTGATGCCGGCCAACGCAGTCACGGAAACCGCTTCGTTGACCAGCGGGTTGGGGATGGCCTGCAACGCATTGGCGACGACCAGGAAGCCGGGCAGGGCGGCGATCACCGCGCCGAAGCCGTATTCCGATGCCGTGTTCATCGAAGCGAGCAGCGCGCCGCCGATGGCGCTCTTGGTGCCTTCCGCGAAACCGGCCAGCACCGGCTTCCAGGCGAAGGCGATCACGCTGGCGATGCCGACCAGCAGCGCTCCCTGCACCGCCCAGATCGCGGCGACCTTCTTCACTTCCTGCACCACGGGGTCGGGATTGCCGATCACCGCCGGCACGAACGCCTGCGATTCGCCGTACCAGCCGGGAATCCAGCGGGTGAACAGGAAATTCGCCACCCCGACCAGCACCAGCGGCAGCATCGCGACCAGTGGATGGGCCAGCCTGTCGCCGCGGAAGATCTCGGGCTCGTTGCGCAGTTCGATACCGCTGGCGTAACCCTCGCCGTTGCGCGCGGCGACGCGGCGGCGCCATTCCAGGTAGGCCAGGCCCACGGCCAGCACGAACGCGCCCCCCAGCGTGCCCAGCACCGGCGCGGCCCAGGCGGTGGTGCCGAAGAACGAGGTCGGGATGATGTTCTGGATCTGCGGCGTGCCCGGCAGCGCGTCCATGGTGAAGGTGAACGCGCCCAGCGCGATGGTGCCGGGCACCAGCCGCTTGGGGATGTCGCTCTGGCGGAACAGTTCGGCGGCGAACGGATACACCGCGAACACCACCACGAACAGCGACACGCCGCCGTAGGTCAGCAATGCGCAGACCAGCACGATCGACAGCATCGCCCGCTTCGCTCCGACCAGCCGGATCGTCGCGCTCACTATCGACTTGGAGAAGCCGGAAATCTCGATCAGCTTGCCGAACACCGCGCCGAGCAGGAACACCGGGAAATACAGTTTCAGGAAGCCGACCATCTTCTCCATGAACAGGCCGGTGAACATCGGCGCAACCAGCGCCGGATCGGTCAGCAGCACCGCGCCCAGCGCGGCGACCGGCGCGAACAGGATCACGCTGTAGCCGCGATAGGCCACGAACATCAGGAAGCACAGCGCGGCCAACACGATCAGGAACGACATGCAGGGATCCTTCCGGAAGGAATGT
>DASRYD010000355.1:0-1566 GCA_035653955.1 Pseudoxanthomonas sp. | reverse complement strand
GCTGGCGCTGGTGCTGGCCCCGTTGGCCGCCGCGGCGGCGATCCGCATTGCCCTGAACTAGAAATCGCCGTCGAAGCCGCCGCATGAATCCCGTCGTCCGCTGGTTCCACCAACTCGGATCGCCCCCGTACTTCGACCGTTTCGCCGCGCGCTGGGCGCCGTGGTGCCATGCCGTCGCGCTGCTGCTGTTCGGTTTCGGCGCGTGGCAGGGACTGTTCGTGGTGCCGGCCGACTACCAGCAGGGCGACAGCTTCCGCATCTTCTTCATCCACGTTCCGGCGGCGATGATGAGCCTGGCGGTGTTCGCACTGATGGCGGTGTACGCGGCCATCGCCCTGATCTGGCGGATCAAGCTGTGCGAAATCCTGGCCATGGCGTGCGCGCCGATCGGCGCGGCGTTCACCCTGATCACTTTGGTCACCGGTTCGATCTGGGGCAAGCCGATGTGGGGGACGTGGTGGGACTGGGATCCGCGCCTGACCACCGAGCTGATCCTGCTGTTCCTGTACCTGGGCGTGATGGGCCTGTATGGCGCCATCGACGACCGCCGCGCCGCCGCGCGCGCGGCCGGCTTCCTCGCCATCGTCGGCGTGGTGCTGCTGCCGGTGATCAAGTATTCGGTGGTGTGGTGGAACTCGCTGCACCAGGGTCAGACCATCAGCCTGCTCGGCCAGTCGAAGATCGACCCGAGCATGGTATTGCCGTTCTGGGTGATGTTCGCCGGCGTGCAGTTCTGGTTCCTCGGCTCGCTGCTGGCGCGCGCGCGCGCCGACAACCTGCGCCGCGAGGCCGGCAAGGACTGGGTGGCGAAGCTGGCGGAGAAGCGGGCATGAGCTACCTCTCCTACGTCGTGGCTTCCTATCTCGTGTTCGCCATCGTGCTGCTTTGGGACTTCGTCGCCCCGCGCCTGCAGCTGCATCGGCAACTGCGTGCCGCGCGCCGGCGCGCCGCGCGTACGGCCAAGCGCGACGTTCCCATGGAGTTGAACCGATGAATCCCGTGCGCCGCCGCCGCTTGCTGTGGGTACTGTTGCTGCTGGCCGCGGCCGGCATCGCCGCGACCCTGGTCGCGATGGCTCTGCAGCGCAACGCCACCTATCTGTACACGCCGGCCGAAGTGCTGCGCGGCGAGGCCGGCGAACACGCCCGCTTCCGCCTGGGCGGGATGGTCGAAAAAGGTTCGTTCCGGCGCGCGAGCGGTTCGCTGGAAGCGCATTTCCGGGTGACCGACGGCGATGCGCAACTGCCGGTGGTCTATTCGGGCATCCTGCCCGACCTGTTCCGCGAGAACCAGGCCGTGGTCGCCACCGGCAGCCTGCGCGATGGCACTTTCGTCGCCACCGAGGTGCTGGCCAAGCACGACGAGAACTACATGCCGAAGGAAGTCGCCGACAAGATGGGCATGGCCCACCAGAAGCACGGCGTTCCAGCCGAAGACGGCAAGTGACCGCAGCCCGCTGATGTTGCCCGAACTCGGCCAGATCGCCCTGATCCTCGCCCTGCTGGTCGCAGCGCTGCAGGCCGTGCTGCCGCTGGCCGGCGCACAGCGCGGCAAGGCCGCGTGGAT
>DASRYD010000354.1:0-3050 GCA_035653955.1 Pseudoxanthomonas sp. | reverse complement strand
GTCGACCGCCGAACCGGCCAGGTCGGCGGTCGCGCCGGAAGCGGCTTTGGCTTTCAGCGATTCGAGCTCGCGTTCCAGCCTCTTCTGCCGCTCGGCCAGCTGGCGGATCTTGTCGACCACGTCGCTGGCGCTGCCGCCCAGCAGGGCCGCAGCCTCGTCCAGCCGGGCCTCCTCGCCGTCGACGTAATCGAGCGCACCCTGTCCGGTCACCGCCTCGATGCGGCGCACGCCGGCGGAAACCCCGCCTTCGGACACGATCTTGAACAGGCCGATGTCGCCGGTACGGCGCACATGGGTGCCGCCGCACAGCTCGGTGGAGAAATCGCCCATGCGCAGCACGCGCACGCGCTCACCGTATTTTTCGCCGAACAGCGCCATCGCGCCGAAATCCAGCGCTTCCTGCATGCCCATCTGGTGCACTTCGGCCTCGTCGTTGGCGCGAACCTGCGCGTTGACGCGACGTTCGACCTCGGCCAGTTCCTGCGCGGTCATCGGCTGGAAGTGCGAAAAGTCGAAGCGCAGCTTGTCCGGCGCCACCAGCGAGCCCTTCTGCTGCACGTGCGTACCCAGCACTTCGCGCAATGCGGCGTGCAGCAGGTGGGTGGCGCTGTGGTTGAGGATGGTCGCGGCGCGGCGCGGCGCATCGACCGAGGCGACGACATGGTCGCCCAGCTTCAGCGTGCCCCTGGCCAGCCTGCCGACATGGCCATGGAACTGACCGGCGAACTTCAGCGTGTCGGCCACGTCGAATTCGACGCCCTGCTCGGCCAGCACGCCGGTATCGCCGACCTGGCCGCCCGACTCGGCATAGAACGGCGTGCGGTCCAGCAGCACGATGGCTTCGTCGCCGGCATCGATCGATCGCACCGGGGCGCCCTCCTTCAGCAGCGCAACGACCTGCAGGCCGCCGGCATCGAGGTGCTCGTAGCCCAGGAACTCCGTCGGTTTGAGCTGGGCGACCAAGTCGGCCGGCAGGCTGGTGCCGGAGGCGAACTTGCCGGCGGCGCGCGCGGTTTCGCGCTGGTGCTCCATCGCCGCCTCGAAGCCGGCCATGTCCACCGACAGGCCGCGTTCGCGGGCGATGTCGGCGGTCAGGTCGACCGGAAAACCGTAGGTGTCGTACAGGCGGAAGGCATCGGCGCCCGGAATCGTGCCCTTCGATTTCGCCGCGACCTCGTCGAAGATCTTCATGCCCGAGTCGAGGGTTTCGGCGAAACGCTCTTCTTCGGCCTTCAACGCGCGTTCTACCAGTTCGCGCGCCGCCGGCAACTCCGGATAGGCGTCGCCCATCAGTCCGGACAGCGTGCCGACCAGCTTGTGGAAGAACGGCTGGCGCACGCCGAGCATCCAACCATGGCGCAACGCGCGGCGAATGATTCGGCGCAACACGTAGCCACGACCCTCGTTCGACGGCAGCACGCCATCGACGATCAGGAAGCTGCAGGCGCGGATGTGGTCGGCGATGACGCGCAGCGACTTGTTCTCGAGGTCGGCGGTGCCGGTCAGCTCGGCGGCCTTGCGGATCAGCGCCTGGAACAGGTCGATTTCGTAATTGCTGTGCACGTGCTGCAGCACCGCGACCAGGCGTTCCAGACCCATGCCGGTGTCCACGCACGGCGCGGGCAGCGGCACCAGCGTGCCGTCGGGCTGGCGGTCGAACTGCATGAATACGTTGTTCCAGATCTCGATGTAGCGGTCGCCATCCTCGTCCGGCGAACCGGGCGGGCCGCCGGCGATGTGTTCGCCGTGGTCGTAGAAGATCTCGGTGCACGGACCGCAGGGGCCGGTGTCGGCCATCTGCCAGAAATTGTCGCTGGCATACGGCGCACCCTTGTTGTCGCCGATGCGGACGATGCGCTCCGCCGGCAGGCCGATCATCCTGTGCCACAGGTCGTAGGACTCGTCGTCGGTGTGGTAGACGGTCACCAGCAGGCGTTCCGGCGCCAGTCCCCACACTTTCGTCAGCAGTTCCCACGACCAGGCGATGGCTTCCTTCTTGAAGTAGTCGCCGAACGACCAGTTGCCGAGCATTTCGAAGAAGGTGTGGTGGCGCGCGGTATAGCCGACCGAATCCAGGTCGTTGTGCTTGCCGCCCGCGCGCAGGCAGCGCTGCACATCCGCCGCGCGCACGTAGCTGCGCTTTTCCGCGCCCAGGAACACGTCCTTGAACTGGACCATGCCCGAATTGGTGAACAGCAGGGTCGGGTCGTTGCCCGGCACCAGCGGCGCCGAGGGCACGATGGTGTGGCCCTTGGAGGCGAAGAAGTCGAGGAAATCCTTGCGGACGCGGGCGGTGGTGAACGCGGGGGACTGGCTGGGGTTGCTCATCGGGCGGTCTTTGGCGGGCGGGCACGTCCGAACCGTGCCGCGATGCCGTCAAGATGCGGCCGCAAACTGGAGCAGACAACCCAAAGGGTCGCCAAGGTTAACAAAACCGGCGGCGGAACCGCGGTTTCCGGCCGTCCGTCTACGCAGCCGGGTGCGCCGGCAGGCCCGCCGAGCGGGGAACCCGGCCGGCGAACGCCCGGAACAGCGGCCCGGTCAGCAGCGTGGATAGGACCGCCAGGGTCACCAGCACCGCGAAGGCGTTGGCGGAAAGCAGGCCCTTGTCGTGCAGGATGGTGGCGGCCACGATTTCCATCAGTCCCTTGCACTGGAGCAGCGCGCCGACCGCAAGGGCATCGCGGCGGTCGAGCGCCGCGGACGGCGGATACAGGCGGACCGCGGCCAATTTGGCCGAAGCGGACAGCAGCAACAGGCCCATGGCGATTCCCATCGCCGTCCAGCCCAGCGCATCGCCGTCGATGCGCAAGCCGCTGTGGCCGAAGAACAGCGGGGCGAGCACGAACAAGGCCAACGCACCCAGCCGTTCCACCGGCAAACGCGCGATCCAGTTGGGCGCCATCATCGCACCGGCGTAATAAGCGCCCAGCAATTCATGCAGGCCCAGGGTGGCGCTGGCCCACGAGCCGGCCGCGAGCCAGGACGCAGCCAGCGGCCACAGCAACCAGCCCGGCGGCGAAGCGAGCCGACGAAACGCTTGGCCCGCG
>DASRYD010000353.1:0-5114 GCA_035653955.1 Pseudoxanthomonas sp. | reverse complement strand
CCCGCGACCCGCCTTCTCGTGAAGCCTGGTCGCGGGCAGGGCCCGCTCCTAGGGGGAAGAGCTTCAGCCCGGAATGAACGGAAACACGATCTTCAGCAAACCCTTCAATCCGCCCTCGGCGGTACTAGCGATGGCCTTGGCGCCGAGGCTGTTCAGCGCATTTCGCGCGTCTTCCCAGCGTAGCTTGGTCACGTCCTTCTTCAACAGGTCGGCCACTTCCTCGGCGGTGGGGGTCAGCCTCTTCAGTTCCCTGGTGATCTTTTCCGCGTCGGGCTGCAGGTAGCCCCACTTCTCGGCGATCTTCAGCAGGGTGTCGAAGCGCACGGCGACGACTTCCCGGTTGCGTTCGTATACCGGCAGGGCGCCGACGTCGAGGATCGCCTGCTCGAAGCGCTGCGCGTCGTCGGGGTGCTCGATGCGGATGGCGAGGAAGCCTTCCTTGCGGCTGCGCTCGCTGACGTGCTTGGCGCCGGAACGCAGATTGGCCTCGGTCAACACGGTGGCGACGATGCGGCGCAGCGCGGCATCATTCTCTTCCGGCACCAGCGCGCGCCAGCGGGCGTAGCCGTCGCGGCGCAGGGCCTTGACCTTGGCCGGGGTGACGCGCAGTTTCAGGGCGACAGCGGCGTTGGATTCGTCGCGGCCGATGGCGCCGTCGCGCTCCAGCAGGACGAAGATCAGCAATTCCAGATCGCGCTTGGTCAGCGACTGGAAGCCCTGCAGCAGGGTCAGGCGCAGGAATTCGTTGCCGAACGCGGCGGGGTCCTTGAGTTCGATGGCATGCATGGGGTGGCTCCGGCTAGGGACCTAGCTTGCCATGGCCGAGTAGCAGGGAATGAGAAATGGCCGGCGGATTGCACCGGCAGGGCGGGTCGTGCCCCGCCCCCACGCGATCATCCGGGCGTCGCAAATACCGTGATCTCTTCGCGATCGTGATAGAGCTGCTTCGCGCGGACCGTCAGCGGTCTGCCGGCCTTCTCCGCGAACAGGTCCAGACACAGCCGCGTCTCGTCCCAGCGCTTCTTCATGGGCAGTTTCAAATTGAAGATCGCGTGCCGGCACCAGCCTTCGCGGAACCAGGTCGCCATGCGCTCGGCCACGCGGCGCGGTTGTTCGACCATGTCGCAGACCATCCAGTCCAGCGGACGCGGCGGTTGCCAATGGAAGCCGTCGGCGCGCAGATGGTCGACCAGGCCGGTCGCCATCACGTGCTCGCGCAGCGGACCGTTGTCCACGCTGGTCACGCGCAGGTGATGGCGGGTCAGCACCCAGGTCCAGCCGCCTGGCGCCGCGCCGAGATCGGCGGCGGTCATCCCGGGCTTCAACAGTCTTTCGCGCTCGTCCGTCTCGAGCAGCGCCAGCAGCGCTTCCTCCAGCTTCAACGCCGAGCGCGACGGCGCATCGTTCAACAGCTTCAGACGCGGGATGCCCAGCGTCCACGGCGCGCTGTCGCGCACGTCGCCGCGGGCCAGGAAGACGTGATCGCCTTGCACGAACACCACGTGCAGCCGGGGCAGGCGCGGGTCTTCCCTGTCGGTCAGGAAGCCTTGCTTGCGCAGCGCGGGCCGCAGGGCATTGCCGAAGCTGCGGGCCAGCCCGGCCAGCGGCTTGGCTTCGTCCGAATCGGGATGTTCCACCCACAGGTCGCCATGGCGCGCCGTGCCGGCCAATGCGGCGAGGATGGGGGTGATGCGATCCTTCGGATCGATGCCGCGCAATTCGGCGATCAACGCGAGTTTCTGCCGGGCGAACACCAGTTCGCGCCATGGCAACGCGGCGGACAACTGCGGCTCCTCGCTGGCAAACACGACGTAGCCGTCGTTGCGCGCGGCCTTGGCGTAGCCGGCGATGCCTGCCAGCGCAGCGCGCTCGCCCAGTTCCGCGGCAAGTTCCGGTTCGAAGCCCTGGCGGCAGTAGCAAAGCAGGCCGGCGCTATCCATCAGTAGCGCGCGCCGTCCGTTTTGCCGTAGGTCCGCAGCACTTCGCGCGCTTCGTCGCGGTGCAGGTCACGCACGACTTCGATGCCGCGGCGGTTCAATTCGCCGACCCAATCCGAAGGCAGCGGACCTTCGTCGAATGGCGTCAGTTCTTCCACATCCTCGGCGCGCGCGCCGATCAGCAAGCGATCGATGCCGGCCCACACGGTCGCGCCGTAGCACTGGCAACAGGGCTGCGACGACGTGGCCAGGGTCACCGGCCCGTCGAACATCGCGTTGATGCGGAAAGTCTGCAGGCGCTGCTGCGCGATCATGTAGGCCATGTTCTCGGCATGGGCCAGCGAGGTGTTCATCGGCACGACGCGATTGACGCCCACCGAGACGATGCGGTGGTCGGGCGAGAACACCACGGCGCCGAACGGTCCGCCGCTGGCGTGTTCGATGTTCTGTTTCGACAGGGCAATCGCCAGCGCGACCTTGTCTTCGTCGCCGGCATAAATCGCCGAATGATCGACGAACTCGTGGACCCAGGCGGGCAGGGTCAGGTGGACTTGCGCGTAAAGCATCATTTCACCGGGTCGGGGACGGGCGCCGGGTCTTCGATCGGCATCACGCCGCTGCCAGCGGAGGCGCATTGGCCGCTGCGGCATTGGCAGGACGTGACCGAGGGAAAGCCGCAGACGCCCACCATGCCTTTCGACTGGCATTGCGCGCGCACGCCGGCCGGGTCGGTCGGACTGTCCTTGTTGACGCAGGCCGGGTAGTAGCCGCAGCAATTGCCGACGTCCTTCACCGCGCAATCGGCGTCGGTCTTGCAACTGCGGTCGACGACCACCTTGCCCGTGGCAGGGACGACGGACGCGGCCTGCGGCGGTGCCGTCGCGGATTCCGGCGCAGCGGCCGGAGCGGCGCAGGCGGCCAACAGCAGGGCCGTGGACAGGACGAACAGAGCACGCAGGAACGGCAGCTTGCGCATGGAAGCCTCCCTAGGCCGGTGTCGCGGCGATTCTATGCCATCGCGGCGGAATGCCCGGTCCGCGAGATGGCCTGCGGGGCGTGGTCAGCCTTTCGTGGCCCAGGTGTCGCGCAGGGTCACGCTGCGGTTGAATACCGGCGCGGCGGGCCTGTGATCGTAGCGGTCCGCCACGAAATAGCCCACGCGTTCGAACTGGAAGCCTTGCTCCGGCACCGCCGCGGCGGCGGCCGGTTCGACGTAACCGGCGACGACCTTGCGCGAATCCGGATTGAGGTAATCGACGTAGGACTTTCCGCCTTCGTCATTGTCCGGATCCGGCACGGTGAACAGGCGGTCGTACAGGCGGATTTCCGCGGGTACCGCGTGTTTCGCGCCGACCCAGTGGATGGTGCCCTTGACCTTGCGGTTGGCGCCTTCCATGCCGGGGCGCGAAGCCGGATCCAGCGTGCAACGCAATTCCACGATCTTGCCGCTGTCGTCCTTCACCACCTCGTCGCAGCGGACGATGCCGGCGCCGCGCAGGCGCACGTCGCCGCCCACGGTCAGGCGCTTGAAGCCCGGCGGCGGAACTTCCTCGAAATCCTCGCGCTCGATCCACAGCTCGCGCGAGAACGGGATGCTGCGCTCGCCCAGGCTCGGATCCTTCGGATGGTTGGAGAAAGTCAGCGACTCCTCGTGGCCTTCGTCCAGGTTGGTCAGCACCATCTTCAGCGGATCGATCACCGCCATGCGCCGCGGCGCGTGCGCATCGAGGTCGTCGCGCAGCGCGCCCTCGAGGATGGAGATGTCCAGCAGCGAGTTCTGTTTGCTGATGCCGACGCGGTCGACCATCAGGCGCAACGCGCCCGGCGTGTAGCCGCGGCGGCGGATGCCCTGCAGGGTCGGCATGCGCGGGTCGTTCCAGCCGTCGACGCGGCCGGATTCGACCAGTTGCAGCAGCTTGCGCTTGCTCATCACCAGCCAGTTGAAATTGAGCCGCGAGAATTCGATCTGGCGCGGCTTGCCTGCTTCGAACGGCAGGCCCTTGTCGGTCAGCGGCTTCACCAGTTCCGGCGAATGCGCCAGGTCCACCCTGTCCACGCACCAGTCGTACAGGGGGCGGTGGTCCTCGAACTCCAGCGTGCACAGCGAGTGGGTGATGCCTTCCACCGCGTCGCTTAGCGAATGCGCGAAGTCGTACATCGGGTAGATCGGCCAGGCGTCGCCGGTGTTCTGGTGCTCGACGTGCTTGATCCGGTAAAGCGCGGGGTCGCGCAGGTTCATGTTGCCGCTGGCCATGTCGATCTTCGCGCGCAGGGTGCGCGCGCCGTCGGGGAACTCGCCGGCGCGCATGCGCCGGAACAGGTCGAGGTTCTCTTCGATCGAGCGGTCGCGGTACGGCGAATTGCGGCCCGGCTCGGTCAGGGTGCCGCGGTATTCGCGCACTTCCTCGGCGCTCAGGTCGCAGACGAAGGCGTCGCCCTGTCGGATCAGCTTCTCGGCGGCGAGGTACAGCACCTCGAAATAGTCGGAAGCGTGGCGCAGCGAATGCCAGTCGAAGCCGAGCCAGCGCACGTCGTCCTGGATCGCCTCGACGTACTCGGGGTCTTCCTTGGCCGGATTGGTGTCGTCCAGGCGCAGATTGCACCAGCCGCCGAACTCGGCGGCGACGCCGAAGTCCAGGCAGATCGCCTTGGCATGGCCGATGTGCAGGTAGCCGTTCGGCTCCGGCGGGAAACGCGTGCGCACGGCCGACTGCCGGCCGCTGGCCAGGTCGTCGCGGACGATCTGGCGGATGAAGTCACGACGTTCCGGCGTGGCGTCGGCGGGGGCTGGGATATCGGACATGCGGGGAGGGCACTGCGGCGGCAAACCGCAAGTTTAGCCGACCCCGTCACCCGCCCGCGACGGCGGACGCCTATGCTGTGCGCCCCCCGCACACGGAAACCCCCGCCATGAGTCGACCGGTCCTGGTCATCGGCAACAAGAACTATTCGTCGTGGTCGCTGCGCCCGTGGCTGCTGCTGCGGCACTTCGGCATCGATTTCGAGGAGATCCGCCTGCCGCTGGACACGCCGGAATTCCATGCCCGGATCAAGCAATATTCGCCCACCGCCCGCGTGCCGGCCCTGAACGATGGCGGGCTGTCGCTGTGGGATTCGCTGGCGATCTGCGAATACGCCAACGAGCGCTGGCTGGACGGGCGCGGCTGGCCACGGGAC